>NZ_JBEOYO010000002.1:0-99452 GCF_040297125.1 Streptomyces sp. NPDC001868
AAACGCCCGGTTACATTCCGAACCCGGAAGCTAAGCCTTACAGCGCCGATGGTACTGCAGGGGGGACCCTGTGGGAGAGTAGGACGCCGCCGAACAAATATTGAGAGCTGGTCCCTGAACTTCGGTTCGGGGACCAGCTCTTTTTTGTTGGGCTTTACTTGGAGTTCACGTTGCGCGAGCAGGATCCGCGGCATGGGTACCGTTGGAATGCTCAGGGCCGCGGGTGTCGGCGTCGGTGACGAAGTGGTCGTGCCGGCGTTCGGGAACCCGGAGGTCGCTCAGGCAGTGAGCCTGGCAGGGGCTGTGCCGGTGTTCGCCGACATAGACCCGGTGACGTACTGCCTGGATGCCTCCGCTGTCGAGGCCGCGGTGACATCGCGGACCGTGGCCGCGGTCGTCGTCCACCGTTTCGGCAGGTCTGCCGATATCGCGGCGCTGCATCAAGTCGGGCAGCGGCATGGGCTGTTGGTGCTGGAGCAGGGTGAGTCGGAGACGCCGTACAGCGAGCTGGCGGAGCGTCGGCGGCGGGCCGCGTATCTGAGCGCGAAGCTGAAGGGCGTACGGACTCCCGAGGGGTGTGACGGGCACACCTTCCAGCAGTACGTCGTACGTGTGCCCGGGAACGGGCGGCCGGACCGGGACGCCTTCGCGCGGGCCGTGCGGGCCAAGGGAGTCGAGTGCAGCGTGCCGGTGAAGACGCCCGTGCACCGGATGCCCGGCTTCCGGCGGGACGTGTGTCTGCCCGAGACCGAGCGGGCCGCCGACGAGACGCTGGCGCTGCCCATCGGCGGCGAGATGTCCCGGCGGGAACTGCAGCGGCTGGTGTCCGCCTGCAACGCACTCGGCGGGCTGCTGCAGCCGGCCTTCTAGGTCTATCGATGCGCGGTGGAACTCGGGGGCGCGTGGACCTCTCGGCAGTGCGCTGGGTGGTTCGAAGCCGCCGCCGGTTCGGGGTATGATCTATCTCGTTGCCGCGAGGGAAACCTCGAACAGGTGACAGGCCCCTATAGCTCAGTCGGTAGAGCGTCTCCATGGTAAGGAGAAGGTCAACGGTTCGATTCCGTTTGGGGGCTCAGACAAAAGGCCCCGCCCACTTGGGCGGGGCCTTTCTCATGCCCGCTCAGTCCGTCTGGAGGCCCGGGACGCGCATCGCCAGGATGGCCATGTCGTCGGAGGGGGCGTCGGAGGCGAAGCGCTCGACCGCGCGCATGACACGGGCCGCGACCGCGCCCGCGGTGAGACCCGTACAGGTGGTGAGGACCTCGGTGAGGCCGTCGTCGCCCAACATGCGGGTGCCCTCGCGGCGTTCGGTGACGCCGTCCGTGACACACAGGAGGACGTCGCCGGGGTCGAGGGTGACGGTCTGCTCGTACAGCTCCAGGTCCTCCATGACGCCGAGGAGGGCCTGTGGTTCGGCGGCGGGCTCGACCGTGCCGTCCTGGCGCAGGCGCAGCGGGAGCGGGTGGCCGGCGCAGACGACCTTCAGTACGGCGCTGCCGTCCTCCTGGGGCCACAACTCGCCGTACAGAAGCGTCAGGAAGCGGCTGCGGGCGCCCTCGTCGATGATCGCGGAGTTGAGGCGCTCCAGGACCGCCGGGCCGCCGTAGCCCTCGCGGGCCAGCAGGCGCAGGGCGTGGCGGGCGAGGCCGGTGACCGCGGCGGCCTCGGGGCCGGTGCCGCAGACGTCGCCGATGGCGAAGCCGTACGCGCCGTCGCGGATGGGGAAGAGGTCGTAGAAGTCGCCGCCGACCTCGTTGCCCTCGCCGGCCGCGCGGTAGATGACCTCGACCTCCACGCCGTCGATCAGGGGGAGTTCGGGCGGGAGGAGGCTCCGCTGGAGGGACTGGCTGATGGCCACGCGCTCCGAGTACAGGCGGGCGTTGTCCAGGGCGAGGGCGGCCCGGCGGGAGAGGTCCTCCGCCAACTCCAGGATCTCCTGGCGGAAATGCTCGTCCGTGGGCTTGCCGAGGGTCAGCATGCCGATGACGCGGTTGCGGGCGACGAGCGGGAGGACGACGGTCTCGCCGCCGACCGCGGAGGCCGTCGCCAGCGTCGTGCCGATGCCCGAGCTGACCGTGGCGGGCTCGCCCAGGCCCAGGCTGCGCATGGAGGTGCGCAGGGCCGCCTGGTGGGCCGCCTCGGCGGGGGCCGTCCAGACGCGGGCGCCCGGGGTGGGGATGGGCTCCGGAGGGCGGATCTTGGAGAGGAGGGCCTTGAGGCCGTCGATGAGGTCCTCGTCCTCGTGCAGGACGTAACTGAGGTACGGGTCCGAGGCCTGGTCGGCGATCGTGTAGACCGCGCACCAGGTGGCGAGGGTCGGGATCGTCATCTGGGCCATGAGGGCGAGGGTCTGGTCGCGGTCCAGGGTGCCCGCGAGGAGGTCGGAGGCCTCCACCAGGAAGCTCAGCGAGCCGCGGCGCAGACGTTCCAGCTCGCCCAGGCGGGCCGACTCGACGGCCAGGGCGATGCGGTCGGCGGCGAACTGCAGGCGCAGGGCCTCCTCGTTGGAGTAACGGCCGTGGGCCTCGGCGGCGACGCCCAGGGAGCCCGTGAGGCGGCCCTCGACCTTGAGGGGGACCGTGACGACCGAGCGCATGCCCGTGCCGTTGAGGAGGGGGACGGCGCCGGGGACGGCCATGAGGTCGTCGTGGACGGCGGGCATACGGGCCGAGCCGTAGCGGCCGGGGCCGGCGTCCACGGGGACGCGGGCGAAGCGCTGGCGGGCCGACGGGAGGCCCGTGGAGGCCCGTACCTCCAGCTCGGTCTCGTCGTCGGTGGCGAGGAGCAGGAAGGCGGAGTCGCCGTCGAGCATGTCGCGGGCGCGTTCGACCGTGCGCTGGAGGAGGCCGTCGAGGTCGTCCGGGGCGGGAGAGCCGATGAAGACCTCGAAGGGGTCCGTGGCCTGGCCGTCGCCGGAACCGGAGCCGTCGCCGGTGGGCATGCGCAGCGGGGTCTGGAGGACGGCGCGCTCGTGGTCCCGTACGAGGAGGCAGACCGTGGAGGGGTCGCCGTCCGCGTCGCGGACCCGGAGATGCGAGGCGTAGACCGGTGTCACACGGCCGTTGGCGCCCCGGATGCCGTAGCTGCCCTCCCAGCGGGAGAGCTGGAGGGCCTCGGCGACGCCGGTGCTGGTGCCGGGGGTGTGCGGCCAGGCGGCGAGGTCGGTGAGGGGCTTGCCGATGACCTGGTCGGGGGCGTAGCCGAAGAGTTCCTCGGCGTCCTCGTTCCAGGCGCTGATCGCGCCCGCGCGGTCGATCTGGACGACCGCGACGCGGACCCTGCCGTCGGCGAGCGGGAGCAGGTCGGCGGGGAGGGAGGGGCCGGCCGAGCGGGTGCCCACCGGGCGGTCGGGGAGGTCGAGTTGGAACCAGACCTGCTTGTGCGTGGAGGTGTACTCGACGCCCCAGCGGGAGGCCATCGCCGCGCACAGCTGGAGGCCGCGGCCGCCTTCGCGGTCGGGGCTGCCCATGTTGATGTGGCTGCCCTGGAGGGGGATCTCGCGCTCGGGATATCTGTCGGCGACCTCGATGCGTACGCCGTCGTCGGCCCGTAGACACAGGACGTCGGCGGAGGTGCCCGCGTGGACGACCGCGTTGGTGACGAGTTCGCTGGTGAGGACCACCGCGTCGTCGACGATGTCGGCGAAGCCCCAGCCCTGGAGGGTGTCGCGGACGAACGAGCGGGCGGTCGCGACCGATCGTGAGACGGCGGTGAAGGTGGCGGCCGCGCGCGCGGTGATCACAGAACTCCTTGTCCGGTTCTCGACGTGCGGGGATCCTGGGACGGCCTCCTGCCGTGGCAGAGGCTGGTTCTCCGTCGGCCTGGGGTCCTGGGGGGTCTCCCCGGGATGCAGTCCGGTGGTCATGGTGCGGCCGCCCCTCCGATGCCTGCCCGCTCGTGCTCGTGCGCCACCGCCCAGGCCGGACGGGACCGGCATGGCTGGACAGCCGCATGCAAGGTTACTTACCTTCGCCGTCCATGCGGATGCCGGTCGTCTGTGTTTCCGTCCGGAGGTGTGCGGACCGTGTGCGAAGCTGCCGAACTGTTATGGCCTGGTTCAGCCATGGTGAAACACTGGGCAGGCTTCCAGGAGAAGGCCGGGCAGGTCCGAGTACCTTCCCAGTGCGGCGGGGAGTGGCACCCGGCCCGCTGAGCAGAAGTATCCGAGTACGAAGCGGTACGAGTGGTACGAGCAGTGTGAGCAGTACGAAGCGTTCGAATGCGGCGAAGTACGTCCAGCAGGAACGGTCGACCCTTGCGGGAGGGACACAGTGGAGTCTGGCGCAGCGACGCGGGGCACTAAGGCGCGCGCGAAAGGCGGACAGTCCCTGAGTGACCAGCGCAAATCACGTAAACCGCACAATGGGACCACCACCGTGGACACGGCTGCCCTGAACCGGCTGCTCACGGCGTTGGAGGCGATGCGGGACGGCAACTTCCGCAAGCGGCTGACCGTCTCGGGCGACGGTGTGATGTCCGAGATCTCGGCCGTCTTCAACGAGGTGGCGGACCGGAACATGCACCTGACCGGCGAGTTGTCGCGGGTGCGGCGTGTGGTCGGGCGTGAGGGGAAGCTCACCGAGCGGCTGGAGACGGGCGCCACCGAGGGGTCCTGGGCGACCGCGATCGACGCGTCGAACGCGCTGGTCGACGACCTCGTACGGCCGGTCTCCGAGGTCAGCCGGGTGCTGTCGGCCGTCGCGGACGGTGATCTGTCGCCGCGCATGGAGCTGCGCACGCAGGGGCCGGACGGGACCGGGCATCCGCTGCGCGGGGAGTTCCTGAAGGTCGGGCGTACGGTCAACAACCTGGTCGACCAGCTGTCGACGTTCACCGACGAGGTCACGCGGGTGGCCAGCGAGGTGGGCACCGAGGGCAAGCTGGGCGGGCAGGCCAAGGTGCGGGGTATGTCCGGTTCGTGGAAGGACCTGACGGAGTCCGTCAACACCATGGCGCACCGGCTCACCGCACAGGTGAGGGACATCGCGCTGGTGACGACCGCGGTCGCGAAGGGTGACTTGTCACGGAAGGTCACGGTTCACGTGGCCGGTGAGATGTTGGAGCTGAAGGAGACCGTCAACACGATGGTCGACCAGCTCTCCGCGTTCTCCTCCGAGGTGACCCGGGTCGCGCGCGAGGTGGGCACCGACGGGCAGCTCGGCGGTCAGGCCGAGGTGCCGGGTGTGGCGGGTGTGTGGAAGGAGCTCACCGATTCGGTGAACACCATGGCCGGCAATCTCACCGCGCAGGTGCGGGGGATCGCCCAGGTCACCACCGCGGTCGCCAACGGTGACCTGTCGCAGAAGGTGACCGTGCCCGCACGGGGTGAGGTCGCCAAGCTCGCCGAGACGATCAACCAGATGACCGAGACGCTGCGGATCTTCGCCGACGAGGTCACGCGGGTGGCCAACGAGGTCGGGGCCGAGGGGCGGCTGGGCGGTCAGGCGCAGGTGCCGGGTGCGGCGGGAACGTGGAAGGACCTCACCGATTCGGTGAACACGGTCTTCCGGAACCTCACCACCCAGGTGCGGGACATCGCGGCGGTGACGACGGCCGTGGCCGACGGTGACCTGTCGCAGAAGGTCACCGTGGATGTCGCGGGCGAGATGCTGGAACTGAAGAACACCGTCAACGGGATGGTGGACCAGCTCTCGTACTTCGGTGACGAGGTCACGCGGGTGGCCAACGAGGTCGGGGCCGAGGGGCGGCTGGGCGGTCAGGCGCAGGTGCCGGGCGCGGCCGGTACGTGGAAGGACCTGACGGACTCCGTCAACACCGCGTTCCGGAATCTCACCGGACAGGTGAGGAACATCGCGGCGGTGACGACGGCCGTGGCCAACGGCGACCTCTCGCAGAAGGTCACCGTCGATGTCGCGGGCGAGATGCTCGAACTGAAGAACACCGTGAACACGATGGTGGACCAGCTGTCGTCGTTCGCGGACCAGGTGACGCGGATGGCCCGGGACGTGGGCACGGAGGGCCGCCTCGGCGGTCAGGCCCGTGTGGACGGTGTGTCGGGGACGTGGAAGGAACTCACCGACTCCGTCAACTCGATGGCGTCCAACCTCACCGGACAGGTGAGGAACATCGCCCAGGTGACGACGGCCGTGGCCCGTGGCGACCTGTCGCAGAAGATCGATGTCGACGCGCGCGGCGAGATCCTGGAGCTGAAGAACACCATCAACACGATGGTCGACCAGCTGTCGTCGTTCGCCGACCAGGTGACCCGGGTCGCCCGGGACGTGGGCACGGAGGGCCGCCTCGGCGGTCAGGCACAGGTGCCCGGTGTCGCCGGTGTGTGGCGCGACCTCACCGAGTCCGTGAACGGCATGGCCGGCAACCTGACCGGTCAGGTGCGCAACATCGCGCAGGTCGCCACGGCGGTGGCCCGGGGTGACCTGTCCCAGAAGATCACCGTGGACGCGCGCGGGGAGATCCTGGAGCTGAAGAACACGCTGAACACGATGGTGGACCAGCTGTCGTCGTTCGCGGAGGAGGTCACCAGGGTCGCCCGCGAGGTGGGTACGGAGGGCCAGCTCGGCGGTCAGGCCGAGGTGCAGGGTGTCTCCGGCACCTGGAAGGACCTCACGCAGTCCGTGAACTTCATGGCGAACAACCTGACCATCCAGGTGCGTCAGATCGCCGAGGTCACGACCGCCGTCGCCAAGGGCGATCTGACCAAGAAGATCACCGTCGACGCGAAGGGCGAGATCCTCGAACTCGTCACCACCGTCAACACGATGGTCGACCAGCTGTCGTCCTTCGCCGAGCAGGTGACCCGGGTGGCCCGCGAGGTGGGCACCGAGGGCATCCTCGGCGGTCAGGCGCAGGTGCCGGGCGCGGCGGGCACCTGGAAGGACCTCACCGGCAACGTCAACCTGATGGCCAAGAACCTGACCATGCAGGTGCGCAACATCTCCCAGGTCGCCGCCGCCGTCGCCAACGGCGACCTGACCCGTACGGTGACGATCGAGGCGGCCGGTGAGGTGGCGCAGCTCGCGGACACCTTCAACAGCATGGTGAAGACGCTGAGTTCGTTCGCGGACCAGGTCACCAAGGTGGCCCGCGAGGTGGGCACGGACGGCATCCTCGGCGGCCAGGCGCACGTACCGGGTGTGGCGGGTACGTGGAAGGACCTCACCGAGTCCGTGAACTCGATGGCGTCCAACCTCACCGGACAGGTGCGCAACATCGCGATGGTCACGACCGCCATCGCCAAGGGCGATCTGACCAAGAAGATCGACATCGACGCGCGCGGCGAGATCCTGGAGCTGAAGACCACCATCAACACGATGGTGGACCAGCTGTCGTCGTTCGCCGGGGAGGTCACCCGGGTGGCCCGCGAGGTGGGCACCGAAGGGCAGCTGGGCGGTCTGGCGCGGGTGCGTGACGTCGACGGCACCTGGCGCGACCTCACCGAGTCGGTGAACGAGATGGCCGGGAACCTGACCGCCCAGGTGCGTGCCATCGCGCGCGTGGCCACCGCGGTGACCCGGGGCGACCTGAACCTCAAGATCGACGTCGACGCGTCCGGCGAGATCAAGGAGCTGCAGGACTACATCAACAAGATGATCGCCAACCTGCGCGACACCACGATCGCCAACCAGGAGCAGGACTGGCTCAAGGGCAACCTCGCCCGGATCTCCGCCCTGATGCAGGGCCGCCGGGACCTGGACGACGTGGCCTCGCTGATCATGAGCGAGCTGACGCCGGTGGTGTCCGCGCAGCACGGCGCGTTCTTCCTGGCGCTGCCGTTCCTCGACGGCAAGGACTCGTCCCCGGACGACGCCGATCCGTACGAGCTGCGCATGCTCGGCTCGTACGGCTACTCCATGGGCTCCATGCCGACGTCGTTCCGGCCGGGCGAGGCGCTGGTGGGGACGGCCGCGAAGGAGAAGCGCACGATCCTGGTGGAGAACGCGCCGAGCGGTTATCTGAAGATCTCCTCCGGGCTCGGTGAGGCTCCGCCCGCGCAGGTCATCGTGTTGCCGGTGCTCTTCGAGGGGACCGTGCTCGGGGTGATCGAGCTGGCGTCGTTCACGCCGTTCACCCAGATCCAGAAGGACTTCCTGAACCAGATCGCGGAGATGATCGCGACGAGCGTCAACACCATCTCCGTCAACACCAAGACCGAGGTGCTGCTGAAGCAGTCGCAGGAGCTGACCGAGCAACTGCGTGAGCGGTCGGACGAGTTGGAGAACCGGCAGAAGGCCCTCCAGGCGTCCAACGCCGAACTGGAGGAGAAGGCCGAGCTGCTGGCCCGGCAGAACCGTGACATCGAGGTCAAGAACACCGAGATCGAGGAGGCGCGGCAGGTCCTGGAGGAGCGCGCCGAGCAGCTCGCGGTGTCCATGCGCTACAAGAGCGAGTTCCTCGCGAACATGTCGCACGAGCTGCGTACCCCGCTCAACTCGCTGCTGATCCTGGCCAAGCTGCTCGCGGACAACGCCGAGTCGAACCTGACGCCCAAGCAGGTCGAGTTCGCCGAGACGATCCACGGGGCGGGTTCCGACCTGCTCCAGCTGATCAACGACATCCTGGACCTGTCGAAGGTCGAGGCGGGCAAGATGGACGTCTCGCCGACGCGGATCGCCCTGGTCCAGCTGGTCGACTACGTGGAGGCCACCTTCCGGCCGCTGACGGCGGAGAAGGGCCTCGACTTCTCCGTACGGGTCTCGCCGGAGCTGCCCGCCACGCTGCACACGGACGAACAGCGGCTGTTGCAGGTGCTGCGGAACCTGTTGTCCAACGCGGTGAAGTTCACCGACTCCGGGGCCGTGGAGCTGGTCATCCGGCCGGCCGGCGCGGATGTGCCGGTGGCCATCAAGGAGCAGTTGCTGGAGGCGGGCTCGCTGCGGGACGCGGACGCCGACATGATCGCGTTCTCGGTGACGGACACGGGCATCGGTATCGCGGCCAGCAAGATGCGGGTCATCTTCGAGGCGTTCAAGCAGGCGGACGGCACCACGAGCCGCAAGTACGGCGGTACGGGCCTGGGGCTGTCCATCTCACGGGAGATCGCCCGGCTCCTGGGCGGCGAGATCCACGCGCAGAGCGAGCCGGGACGCGGCTCCACCTTCACCCTGTATTTGCCGCTGCACCCGAGCGAACTGCCCCCGCAGGGCTACGCGCACAGCGCGCCGGCCGCGCTGGAGGCGGGGGAACTGCTGGCCTCCGAGCAGGAACTGGCCGAGCGCACCGAGACGCCGGCCGAGGTGAAGTCGTACCGCGAGACCCAGAACGGGGCCGCGGCGCTCTTCAGGCGGCGCCGCAGGTCCGTGTCGGCCGACTCCCCGTCCGCCCTGCACCGGCAGGGCAACGGGCAGGCGCAGGAGCACTGGGCGCAGGAGGCGGCGGTGGCGCAGCCGCGCCGGACGATCCGCTTCGACGGCGAGAAGGTGCTCATCGTCGACGACGACATCCGCAACGTCTTCGCGCTCACCAGCGTCCTGGAGCAGCACGGTCTGTCGGTGCTGTACGCCGAGAACGGCCGTGAGGGCATCGAGGTGCTGGAGCAGCACGACGATGTGACGGTCGTTCTGATGGACATCATGATGCCCGAGATGGACGGCTACGCGACGACCACGGCGATCCGCCGGATGCCCCAGTTCGCCGGACTGCCGATCATCGCGCTGACGGCCAAGGCGATGAAGGGCGACCGGGAGAAGGCGATCGACTCGGGAGCCTCCGACTATGTGACGAAGCCGGTCGATCCGGATCATCTGCTGGCGGTCATGGAGCAGTGGATGCGGAGTGAGTGACGGGGAGTGCGGCAGGTGGTCACAACCTGTTGGCGGGTGCACGGAGTTGCTGACTGAGTGTGGCCGAGGCCGTGTAGAAACGCGGGATTCGGGGAACCTTCTGGTCCCCTGCCGCGTTTCTGCTACGAGCACAGTGACATCACGGTGACAGGGTGTGGCGACGGGCGGGGTGCGGCTACGATGACCGGCACAAGGACGGGTGGCGCGAGGGAGTCGTCCCCTGGGGTGACGCCGAGCGGTGTCACGTCGAGTCCTGCGGACAGGGGAGGCCCCAAGCCGGGGCGAGGAGGGCGGGCCATGGTGCAGAAGGCCAAGATCCTCCTGGTCGATGACCGGCCGGAGAATCTGTTGGCGCTGGAGGCCATCCTCTCCGCGCTCGATCAGACACTGGTGCGGGCATCGTCCGGGGAGGAAGCGCTCAAGGCGCTGTTGACGGACGACTTCGCGGTCATCCTGCTGGACGTCCAGATGCCGGGAATGGACGGTTTCGAAACGGCCGCGCACATCAAGCGGCGCGAACGGACCCGGGACATCCCGATCATTTTCCTCACCGCCATCAACCACGGACCCCACCACACGTTCCGTGGGTACGCGGCGGGTGCGGTCGACTACATCTCGAAGCCGTTCGACCCCTGGGTGCTGCGCGCCAAGGTCTCGGTGTTCGTCGAGCTGTATATGAAGAACTGCCAGCTCAGGGAGCAGGCGGCGCTGTTGCGGCTCCAGTTGGAGGGTGGCGGCAAGGGCGCGGCGGGTGGTTCCAAGGAGCCCTCCGGCGGCATCCTGGCCGAGCTCTCCGCGCGGCTCGCGGCCGTCGAGGAGCAGGCGGAGGCGCTGTCCAAACAGCTCGACGACGACTCCGCGGACGCCGCCGCGGTGGCCACCGCGGCCCATCTCGAACGCAAACTGACAGGCCTGCGCAGGGCGCTGGACGCGTTGGAGCCGGGCACGGGCGGACCCTCGTCGCTGCCGTCGCAGAACTGAGCACGTTCCGGAGCGCGGGCGGGGTCGCACAAGTGGCCCGGGCCCGCGTCCAGTTGTGATCGGAGGCAGGGCGGGCCGAGTGCCTGTCGGGCCGTGTCAGCTTCGGGCCCTTCCGTGCGCGACACGAACGGGTGAAGCAGTGGGCACGCGTGTCGGCTGTGGCCTCCACCGGTAACCTCACACTCATGGCCTCACGTCAGTCCGCAGCGAAGAAGCCGCCCGCGAAGAAGGCGGCCGCTCCGACGAAGGCTCCGGCGAAGAAGGCCCCCGCGAAGAAAGCCGCCGCCAGAAAGGCACCCGCCAAGAAGGCGACGGCGAAGAAGACGGCCCCTCCGAAGCCGGCGCCCAATCCCACCGGAGGCGTGTACAGACTCGTACGCGCCGTCTGGCTCGGTGCCGCGCACGCCGTCGGCGCCGTCTTCCGTGGCATAGGGCAGGGCGCGAAGGGTCTCGACCCGGCGCACCGCAAGGACGGTGTCGCGCTCCTGCTGCTCGCCCTGGCCCTGATCGTCGCCGCCGGTACCTGGTCCCGTCTGCGCGGCCCGGTCGGCGATCTCGTCGAGACGCTCGTGACCGGCGCCTTCGGCCGGCTCGACCTGCTTGTGCCGATACTGCTCGCGGTCATCGCCGTACGGTTCATCCGGCACCCCGAGAAGCCCGAGGCCAACGGCCGGATCGTCATCGGCCTGTCCGCGCTCGTCATCGGTGTGCTCGGCCAGGTCCACCTGGCCTGCGGCTCGCCCGCCCGCAGCGCCGGCATGCAGGCGATAAGGGACGCCGGGGGGCTCATCGGCTGGGGCACGGCCACCCCGCTGACGCACACCATGGGCGAGGCGCTCGCCGTGGCGATGCTCGTCCTGCTCACGGTCTTCGGGCTGCTCGTCGTCACCGCGACACCGGTCAACGCCATTCCGCAGCGGCTGCGGCTGCTCGGGCAGAAGCTGGGCATCGTCGCGGACGACGATGACGACGACGCCACCGAGTACGGCGAGGACGACGCCCGCTACGACGAGCAGTGGCGCGACGCGACCCCCGCGCGCCGCCGCAGGCGTGGCTCCGCCCCCGAGCCGTACGACCCCGACGGCGCCGAGCAGGAGGCCCTCACCCGGCGCCGCCCGAGGCGCTCCGCCGTACGGCAGCCCGATCCGGACCGGCCGATGGACGCCGTGGACGTCGCCGCGGCGGCAGCCGCCGCGCTCGACGGGGCCGTGCTGCACGGGATGCCGCCCTCGCCGCTGGTCGCCGACCTCACCCAGGGGGTGAGCGTGGGCGACCGGGAGGAGACCACGCCCGTCCCGGCCGCGCGCAGCAAGCCGCCGGCCCAGCAGGAACCCCCGGCCGCCAAGCCGCCCAAGGGCGCCCGGCAGGACGTCCTGGTGCCGGACCTGACCAAGCAGGCCCCGGACGCGCCCCGCGAGCTGCCGCCGCGCGCCGAACAGCTTCAGCTCTCCGGCGACATCACCTACTCCCTGCCCTCGCTGGACCTCCTGGAGCGGGGCGGCCCCGGCAAGACGCGCAGCGCGGCCAACGACGCCATAGTGGCCTCCCTCTCCAACGTGTTCTCCGAGTTCAAGGTGGACGCCTCCGTCACCGGCTTCACCCGCGGGCCGACGGTCACCCGCTACGAGGTCGAGCTGGGCCCGGCGGTGAAGGTCGAGCGGATCACCGCGCTGACCAAGAACATCGCCTACGCCGTCGCCAGCCCGGACGTCCGGATCATCAGCCCGATCCCCGGCAAGTCGGCCGTCGGCATCGAGATCCCCAACACCGACCGCGAGATGGTCAACCTCGGTGACGTCCTGCGTCTCGCGGACGCGGCCGAGGACGACCATCCGATGCTGGTCGCGCTCGGCAAGGACGTCGAGGGCGGCTATGTGATGGCCAATCTGGCGAAGATGCCGCATGTGCTCGTCGCAGGTGCGACCGGTTCGGGTAAATCGTCGTGCATCAACTGCCTGATCACCTCGGTCATGGTCCGCGCGACCCCCGAGGACGTCCGCATGGTCCTCGTCGACCCCAAGCGCGTGGAGCTGACCGCGTACGAGGGCATCCCGCACCTGATCACACCGATCATCACCAACCCCAAGCGGGCCGCCGAGGCGCTCCAGTGGGTCGTGCGCGAGATGGACCTGCGCTACGACGACCTGGCCGCGTTCGGCTACCGGCACATCGACGACTTCAACGAGGCCATCAGGAACGGCAAGGTCAAGCTGCCCGAGGGCAGTGAGCGCGAGCTGTCGCCGTACCCGTATCTGCTGGTGATCGTGGACGAGCTGGCCGACCTGATGATGGTCGCGCCGAGGGACGTCGAGGACGCGATCGTGCGCATCACACAGCTCGCGCGCGCGGCCGGTATCCATCTGGTGCTCGCCACGCAGCGGCCGTCCGTGGACGTCGTCACCGGTCTGATCAAGGCGAACGTGCCCTCCCGGCTCGCCTTCGCCACCTCCTCGCTCGCCGACTCGCGCGTCATCCTCGACCAGCCCGGCGCCGAGAAACTCATCGGCAAGGGCGACGGGCTGTTCCTGCCGATGGGGGCGAACAAGCCGACCCGTATGCAGGGCGCGTTCGTGACCGAGGACGAGGTCGCGGCGATCGTCCAGCACTGCAAGGACCAGATGGCGCCCGTCTTCCGGGACGACGTCACCGTGGGCACCAAGCAGAAGAAGGAGATCGACGAGGAGATCGGCGACGACCTCGACCTGCTGTGCCAGGCGGCCGAACTGGTCGTCTCCACCCAGTTCGGCTCGACGTCCATGCTCCAGCGCAAGCTGCGCGTCGGCTTCGCCAAGGCCGGGCGGCTGATGGACCTCATGGAGTCACGGGGCATCGTGGGGCCGAGCGAGGGCTCCAAAGCACGTGACGTTCTTGTGAAACCCGACGAGCTGGACGGCGTGCTGGCCGTGATCCGGGGGGAGACTGGG
The DNA here is from genome assembly GCF_040297125.1 of Streptomyces sp. NPDC001868. Classification (NCBI taxonomy): domain Bacteria; kingdom Bacillati; phylum Actinomycetota; class Actinomycetes; order Kitasatosporales; family Streptomycetaceae; genus Streptomyces; species Streptomyces sp. NPDC001868. Next base: position 13,667 of record NZ_JBEOYO010000002.1, read on the forward strand.
GCGTAGGGGCCGCGGCGGGACCGAGGAGAGGCGCGACAGCGGGCGCACGGCCGGGAAAACCGGTTGTCCGACGGGCGGAACGCGGATGCAATTACGGCATCCGGGTATTCGAACGTGACTCACCCGTAAGGAAATGGTGAGCAACCGTTTCCCTTCGTCGTACGTCAAGTTGGACGAGGGGACAGCCTCGTGCCCCACCCTCACCACCAGCAGGATGTCCGGCCATTCTGATGGCGTACAAAGTCCCACCGCCCGGTTGCCCCACCCTTTCGTACCCCCCCTAGACTGAACCTCCAGCACAGGTGGCTACACGCTCGAAAGGCGCCCCCGTGTCCATCGGCAACTCCCCTGACGGCAACTTCCCCGAAGACGAGCGTCCGTTCGAAGACGACCGTGACGAACGCTCGGCGGAACGCCCCTCGATCGGCCGTGCCCTCCAGCAGGCACGCATCGCGGCCGGGCTGACCGTCGACGACGTCAGCAACGCCACCCGGGTCCGCATCGCCATCGTGCACGCGATCGAGCAGGACGACTTCGCCCCCTGCGGTGGCGACGTCTACGCGCGCGGTCACATCCGCAGCGTCGCGCGCGCGGTGCGCATCGACCCCGTCCCGCTCCTCGAACAGTTCGCCGAGGCCCACGGCGGGCGGCCCGCGCCGACCCCGGCGGCCCCGCTGTTCGAGGCGGAGCGGATCCGTCCCGAGCGGCGCGGCCCCAACTGGACCGCCGCCATGGTCGCCGCGATCGTCGCGGTGATCGGTTTCGTCGGCTTCACCGCGTTCGACGGCGGGGACGACGGCGACACCACGCAGGTGGCCGAGGGTTCCACGCCGACCACGAGCAAGCCCGCCTCGCCCACGCCCAAGGCCGACAAGCCCGACGCCGACCCCAAGCCCGACCCGACCGACAGCGCCATCGCGGCCGCGCCCCGGGACAAGGTGACCGTGCGGGTCAGCGCCTCCGACGGCCGCAGCTGGATCTCCGCCAAGGACCACAACGGCCGGCTCCTGTGGGACGGCCTCCTCAAGCAGGGCGAGTCCAGGACCTTCCAGGACAGCTCCAAGATCGACCTCGTCCTCGGTGACGCCGGAGCCATCCAGCTCTATGTCAACGGCAAGAAGATCAAGGACGACTTCCAGCCCGGCCAGGTCGAACGCCTGACGTACACGAAGGGCGACCCCGAGGTCGGCTGAGCCGGCCTCGCCGGGGTGACGCACAGGCGTCGCGAAGAGAAACGAACATCGACGAGCATCGACGGGGTTGGCCAAGATCGGCCAACCCCGTCGACGTGGGGTGTCAGTGGGACGAAGTAGTCTTGAGCCCATGCCTGAACGCCGTACCGTCGCACTCGTCACCCTTGGCTGCGCCCGTAACGAGGTGGACTCGGAGGAGCTCGCAGGCCGCTTGGAGGCGGACGGCTGGGAGCTCGTCGAGGACGCCGAGGAAGCGGACGTCGCGGTCGTCAACACCTGTGGCTTCGTCGAGGCCGCCAAGAAGGACTCCGTCGACGCCCTCCTGGAGGCCAACGACCTCAAGGGACACGGCAGAACCCAGGCCGTCGTGGCGGTCGGCTGCATGGCCGAGCGGTACGGCAAGGAGCTGGCCGAGGCCCTGCCCGAGGCCGACGGCGTGCTCGGCTTCGACGACTACGCGGACATCTCCGACCGCCTCCAGACCATCCTCAACGGCGGTATCCACGCCTCGCACACCCCGCGCGACCGGCGCAAGCTGCTGCCGATCAGCCCGGCCCAGCGCCAGGAGTCGGCCGCCGACGTCGCGCTTCCGGGGCACGCCCCCGTCGATCTTCCGGAAGGCCTCGCTCCGGCTTCCGGGCCGCGTTCGCCCCTGCGCCGCCGCCTGGACGGCTCACCCGTCGCCTCCGTGAAGCTCGCCTCCGGCTGCGACCGCCGCTGCTCCTTCTGCGCCATCCCGTCCTTCCGCGGCTCCTTCATCTCACGCCGCCCCTCGGACGTGCTGAACGAGACCCGCTGGCTGGCCGAGCAGGGCGTCAAGGAGATCATGCTGGTCTCCGAGAACAACACCTCGTACGGCAAGGACCTGGGCGACATCCGGCTCCTGGAGTCCCTGCTGCCCGAGCTGGCCGAGGTCGACGGCATCGAGCGGGTGCGTGTGAGCTACCTCCAGCCCGCCGAGATGCGGCCCGGCCTCATCGACGTCCTCACCTCCACCCCCAAGGTCGTGCCCTACTTCGACCTCTCCTTCCAGCACTCCGCCCCCGCCGTGCTGCGCTCGATGCGCCGCTTCGGCGACACCGACCGCTTCCTGGAGCTGCTCGACACCATCCGTGGCAAGGCCCCCGAGGCCGGCGTCCGGTCCAACTTCATCGTGGGCTTCCCCGGTGAGACCGAGGACGACCTCGCGGAGCTGGAGCGGTTCCTGAACGGCGCGAGACTGGACGCCATCGGCGTCTTCGGGTACTCCGACGAGGAGGGCACCGAAGCGGCGACGTACGAGAACAAGCTGGACGAGGACGTCGTCGCCGAACGACTCGCACGCGTCTCGCGACTGGCCGAGGAACTGGTCTCGCAGCGCGCCGAGGAGCGCGTCGGACAGACCGTGAGCGTGCTGGTCGAATCGGTCGACGGCGACGAGGGCGCGTACGGCCGCGGTGCGCACCAGGCGCCCGAGACGGACGGCCAGGTGCTGTTCACGAGCGGCGCGGGCCTGAGCGTCGGCCTTATGGTCGAGGCGAAGGTGGTCGGCACGGAAGGCGTCGACCTGGTGGCCGAGGTGCTTCCGGGTTCGCTCGGCTCCCTCGTGTGTACTGAGGAGGCGGCCAGATGACGGGAGTCCCGGCATCCGCGGCGGGCGGCACCTCCGGCGCCAAGGGCGCGACGAGCGCCTCCGGCGTCACCGGTGCCCCGAGCGCCGCCGCTCCGAGCGCTGCCGGGGAGACCCGGCCCGTGCGCGGGGGGAAGCTGGGAGCTGCCGCCGTCAATCAGGCCAGCCTCTGGAACATCGCGAACATCCTGACCATGATCCGCCTGGTCCTCGTACCGGGCTTCGTCGTGCTGATGCTCATGGACGGCGGATACGACCCGGTCTGGCGGGCCTGGGCGTGGGCCGCCTTCGCCGTCGCCATGATCACCGACGTCTTCGACGGCCATCTGGCCCGGACGTACGACCTCGTCACCGACTTCGGGAAGATCGCCGACCCCATAGCCGACAAGGCGATCATGGGTGCCGCGCTGATCTGTCTGTCCTCGCTCGGCGATCTGCCGTGGTGGGTGACGGGAGTCATCCTCGGCCGGGAACTCGGGATCACGCTCCTGCGTTTCATCGTCATCCGGTACGGAGTCATCCCGGCGAGCCGCGGCGGCAAGCTGAAGACCCTGACCCAGGGCATCGCCGTCGGGATGTACGTCCTGGCGCTGGAGGGTCCCCTGGCCACCCTGAGGTGGTGGGTGATGGCCGCGGCGGTCATTCTGACCGTCGTCACCGGATTCGACTATGTGAGACAGGCCATTGTGCTGCGGAGGAGCGGAACCGCCGCGCGCGAAGCCGCGGCGGAGGGAGCGGAGCGTTGACTTCCACGGCCGCCGAAGTGCTGCGACTACTGACAGTGAGGGGCGAGACGCTCGCCGTCGCCGAGTCGCTGACCGGTGGTCTGGTCGCGGCCGCGATCACCGCGGCCCCCGGCTCCTCCAAGGCCTTCCGGGGCTCGGTCACCGCGTACGCCACCGAGCTGAAGCACCAGCTGCTCGACGTCGACGCCACCCTCCTGGACCAGCGCGGAGCGGTGGATCCGCAGGTCGCGGCCCAGATGGCGGACGGCGTCCGCAAGGCGCTCGGCGCCGACTGGGGAATTTCGACCACCGGCGTCGCGGGCCCGGACCCCCAGGACGGCCAACCCGTCGGCACGGTATATGTGGCCGTCGCCGGGCCTGCCGCAGCCGATTCCGGCGTATCAGGTGGCGGGAAAGTGTCGTCGTTGCGGTTGAACGGCGGCCGGGCGGAAATCCGTATGGAGAGTGTACGGAGCGTACTCGCACTGCTTCTTCAGGAGCTTGCGGGCGAACAGACCGGGAATGAGCGGGCACAGGATACGGAACAGAACGGGGGGACTTGATGTTTGCAGCCCTGAGTGAACACAACAGCGCTCCCCGCACGGCCGCAGCACGAGGCGGTACGGTGGGGCGTGAAGGATGCGGCTACGCGGTCCGAGGAGGGAGCCACCGATGATTCTGCTCCGTCGCCTGCTTGGTGACGTGCTGCGTCGGCAGCGCCAGCGCCAGGGCCGTACTCTGCGCGAAGTCTCCTCGTCCGCCCGAGTCTCACTCGGCTATCTCTCCGAGGTGGAGCGGGGGCAGAAGGAGGCATCCTCCGAGCTGCTCTCCGCCATTTGCGACGCGCTGGACGTACGGATGTCCGAGCTCATGCGGGAAGTGAGCGACGAGCTCGCCCTTGCCGAGCTGGCCCAGTCCGCAGCGGCCACCGAGCCGGTGCCAGCACCAGTGCGTCGACCGATGCTCAACTCCGTCTCCGTGGCCGGTGTGCCACCGGAGCGGGTCACGATCAAGGCGCCCGCCGAAGCGGTGGACGTCGTCGCGGCGTGACCTGCCGCGAGCGTGTGCGTGAGCACCGGCGCACGCCGGTGAAGAAGTAGAGAAGATGTAGAAGTGAAGCGGGAGCCCCGGGCGGGGCCTCCAGGGAGACCTGGGGGTGCCGGCCGGGGCTCTTGTGTTGTGCCCGGCCGGGGGCTGTGCGCGGCGCCGGCCGGGGTTCGCGTCGCGTCGGTCGGGGTTCGCGTCGCGTCGGTCGGCGGGGCGGTCCGGGGCGGTGGGGGCTCCCGTTTGCCGGGGTGGGGGTGGGCGGTCATGGTGGAGGGGCGATACCGGGGGGCGTGCGCGTGATTCGTTCATTCGTGCGGGCGCACAGGGGCGTACGGTCCTCTCAAGAAACCGGAGCGTGCTGATGTACGTGGTGAAGAGCCCGCTGTCCGAGGCCGATCTCAAGACCGTCTCCGAGGCGCTGCAGGGCGCCCTGGTCGATCTCGTGGACCTCTCCCTCGTGGCCAAGCAGATCCACTGGAACGTGGTCGGGCCGCGCTTCCGCTCGGTCCATCTCCAGCTCGACGAGGTCGTGGACACCGCCCGGCTGCACTCCGACACGGTCGCCGAACGCGCCTCCACCCTCGGTGTCCCGCCGGACGGGCGGGCCGGAACGGTGGCCGGGAGCAGCGGTATCGGCAAGGTCCCGAACGGCTGGGTCAAGGACGCGGACGCGGTCGGGACCCTGGTGGACGCGCTGGGCGCCGTGATCACCCGGATGCGGACGCGGGTGGAGAGCACCGCGGAGGCGGACCCGGTGAGCCAGGACATCTTCATCGGGATCACGGCGGATCTCGAAAAGCACCACTGGATGTTCCAGGCGGAGAACGGGTAGCGCGGCGGCGGACGCGAGCGGGTGCCGGTGCTCCGCGCGCCGCCTCGTGACCTTCGGGTGCGGCGGGGGCGTGAGGACGGCGGTGAGCGGCGGCGGGGCGCATCGGGTGCCCCGTGGACGCGGTCCTCGTGAGGGGGCCGTGCGTCCCTGTGCCGGTGGTGCGCCCTCTCCGGCCGTGACGAGGGCCGTCTAGCGTCGTTCTGGGGGCCCGGAGGCCTTGGAGGTGGCGGCCATGCGAATAGTTCGCTGGGGGGCGGCTCTGGGGCTCGGCGCGCTGTGGTGGTGGGGTGTGCTGCGACTCGTGCTGGTGCCGGACGCCGGCGCGGTGGAGGGGGCGGTCGCGGCCGGGGGGTGGGGGCTGAGCCTCCTGCCCGTGCACTGCGTGCCGAAGCGGCGGGTGCGGGGACGGTCGGGGGGCGCGTCAGGGGGCGCGGGGGGTGGCCCGGTTCTGGAGGGCGCGGTGGGGGCCGCGGTCACCAGGGCATGGCCACCCCGCCGTTCGGGCGGAGGATCTGACCCGTCGTGAACGCCGAGGCGTCGGAGGCCAGGTGCAGCACGGCGTGCGCGATGTCGTCGGGTTCGCCGACTCTGCTCAGTGGTGACAGCCGGGCCATGAAGGACTCCGTCCGTGCCTGTGCCGCGCCGTCGTGGCGGTCGGTCATGGGGGTACGGATCCAGCCCGGCGCGACCGCGTTGACCCGGATGCCGTGCGGGCCGACCTCGGTCGCCAGGGTCTTCGTCAGCTGGACCACCGCCGCCTTGGTCACGCCGTAGCAGAGCAGTCCCGGACCGCCGGTGTCGACGGCGCCGGAGGCCATGGTGACGATGCTGCCGCGCGTCTCCTCGGCGATCATCCGGCGGGCCGCTTCCTGGCAGGCGTGGAGCACACCTTTGAAGTTGACGTTCCACACCCGTTCGAGATCCTCGTCCCGGGTCTCCAGCACCGGGCTGCTGTGCATGATCCCGGCGATCGCCGCCATCACATGGAGCCGCTCGCAGGCGGCCACGGCCCGAGTGAGTTCGGCGCGGTCGGTGACGTCGAGGTGGTGGGTGTGGGCGGTGCCGTTCCTCGCCTTGATCAGGGTCGCCGTCTCGTGCAGGCCCTGCGCGTCGCGGTCCGCGCAGTGCACCGTCGCGCCCGCCTCGGCGAGCAGGACGGCCGACGCGCGGCCGATACCGCTGCCCGCGCCGGTGACGAACGCGGTGCGGCCGGTGAGGTCGTACGCCGGGATGGGCATGAGGTGACGGTACGAGCGTTTCTGACGGTCCGTCAATTGGGTGTGCGGCGTTGAACTCGGGGGTTCGGGCGAGGTGTTCCGGGGGCTCCGGGAGCCGGCGCGGGGCCCGGCTGGCAGGTGGGGCACCAGTAGGTGGGGCGTTCGCGGGAGCCGTCTCCCTGGTCGGCCGCGCGGACCGGGGTGTCGCAGCGCAGGCAGGGGCGGCGGGCTCGGCCGTACACGAACAGATCGTGGTGGCGGTGGCCTGTCGTCCTGCGGGCCGGGCGGTGGCGGTTGGCTTCGAGGAGCTTCTTGGCGAGGACGGGCAGCCGGGCGGCGAGGTCCTCGGGGAGGGCGCCGACGGGGAGCCAGGGGGTGACCCGGAGCAGGAAGCAGAGCTCGCTCTTGTAGACATTGCCGATGCCGGCGAGATTGCGCTGGTCCAGGAGGGCCTCGCCGAGAGGGCGGGCGGGGTCGCTCAGGAGGTTGGTGAGGGCCCGGTCGGGGTCCCAGTCCGGGCCGAGCAGGTCGGGGCCGAGGTGGCCGACGGCGCGGTGTTCGTCGGTGGTGCGGATCAGCTCCAGGACGGGGAGGCGGTAGCCGACGGCCGTGCGGTCGGTGGTGCCCAATATCGCGCGGATCTGGTGCGCCGGGCCGCCGCGCCAGCGCTCGCCGGGGGCGTACACCTTCCAGGAGCCGTCCATCCGCAGATGGGAGTGGAGGGTCAGGCCGCCCTCGACGCGGGTGAGGAGGTGTTTGCCGCGGGGGGTCACGTCCAGGACGGTACGGCCGGTGAGGTCGGCCGTGGCGTACTTCGGCACGCGGAGGTCGGAGCGGGACAGGACTTTTCCGGCGAGGGCGGTGTGGAGTCGCCTCGCCGTCTGCCAGACGGTGTCGCCTTCGGGCATGGGTCCAGGGTGGCATGTTGTGGGGGCTGGGGCTGGGGCTGGGGCTGGGGCTGGGGCTGGGGCTGGGGCTTGGGGCTGGGGCTGGGGCTGGGTGGGGGGTGAGGGTGCTTGTGGGTGGGGGTGGCTGTGGGGCGCCTAGTAGCTCGGGGGGTTCGGTGGGTTGGCGGGTGCGGGCTGTTTGTGGCTTGTCGCGCAGTTCCCCGCGCCCCTTGAGGGGCGGGGGTCTGCTGGGGCGGTTGCCCATGGTCAGGCTCGGATGCGGAGGCCGCGTGGGGTTGCGATGAAGCCCGCTGCTTCCAGGAGGGGGCCGTGGGGGGAGGTGAGGGCGGAGGTGCCGTTCACGCGTTCCACGGTGACCGTGCCCAGGGAACCCGCGCGGGCCGCCGCGGACAGGGCTTCGGCGGCTGGGCGCAGGCGGGGGTCGTCCATGGGCCTTGCGTCCGGGTCGGCGGGCCAGGCCAGGAGGGTCTTGCCGCCGCGCTCCATGTAGAGGGTCAGCTCGCCGTCGACCAGGACCACCAGGGAGCCCGCCTTGCGGCCCGGTTTGTGTCCGGCCTCGGTGGGCGGCTCGGGCCAGGGGAGGGCGGCGCCGTACGCGTTCGCGGGGTCGGCGGCGGCCAGGACGACGGCTCGGGAGGTGGGGGTGGGACGGGTGCGATGCGGGTCGCGGCGGGATCGGTCGTAGGGGGCGCCCTGGCCGTACCCGTAGGTGCTGTGTTCGCCGGGGGTGCCGTCCGGGGCGGCGAAGTCGTCGGGGTCTGGGGTGAGGGGGCCGCCGTCCTCGGGGAAGTCGTCCCACGGGGCCGGGGTTGTGCCGGGGCCGGTCGGGGTGGGGCCCGGCAGGGGCTCGTTGCGATCTCGGGCGTTGGACACCGCGCGGAGGCGGTCCACGGCGCCGTCCATCGCGAACTGGGCGGCGCCCAGGCCCTCGACGACATAGCCGCGGCGGGCCTGACCGCTCTCCTCGAAGACGGACAGGACGCGGTAGACGGCGGAGAATCCGCCCTCGACTCCCTCGGCGGCCACGGCGCCGCGCGTCACGACGCCATGGCGGTCGAGGAGGGTGCGGGCCAGGGCGTGGGCGCGGACGGTGGGGTCGGGCTCGTGGGTGGGGAGGAGGGACCAGCGGCCGGCGACCGTGGGCGGGCCCGTACGGGACTGGGGGCGTGCGGCGGCGGTCAGGGAGCCGTACCGGCCGCGCGGGACCGTGCGCTTGGCGCGGTGGGCGGTGGAGCCCGCGGTGCGGCCCGAGCCCAGGAGGGAGCGCATGGGGGTGAGCGTGTCGTTGGTGAGGCGGCCGGACCAGGCCAGGTCCCAGACGGCGTCGGCCAGTTGGGGATCGGTGGCGTCGGGGTGGGTGGTGGCGCGGACCTGGTCCGTGATCTGGCGGAAGAAGAGGCCGTAGCCGCCCGAGAGCGTGGTCAGGATCGATTCGTGGAGCGCGGTCAGCTCCAGGGGGTGCGGGGGCGGGAGGAGCAGCGGGGCCGTGTCCGCCAGGTACAGCGAGACCCAGCCGTCCTTGCCTGGGAGGGCTCCGGCTCCCGCCCAGACGACCTCGCCCGCCGCGGTGAGTTCGTCGAGCATCGCGGGGGTGTAGTGGGCGACCCGGGAGGGCAGGACCAGCTTCTCCAGGGCGGAGGCGGGCACCGAGGCGCCCTGCACCTGCTCGATCGCGCGCACCAGTCCGTCGATGCCGCGCAGCCCGTGACCGCCGCCCACGTGCTGCCACTGCGGCAGGAACTGGGCGAGCGCGGCCGGCGGCACCGGCTCCAGCTCGTGCCGCAGGGCCGCCAGCGAGCGGCGGCGCAGACGGCGCAGCACGGTCGCGTCGCACCACTCCTGGCCGATGCCCGCCGGGTGGAACTCGCCCTGCACGACTCGGCCGTTCGCCGCCAGGCGGTGGAGAGCCCCGTCCGTGACGGCCACGCCGAGGCCGAAGCGGGCTGCTGCCGTGGCCGAGGTGAACGGGCCGTGGGTGCGCGCGTATCGGGCGAGGAGGTCGCCGAGAGGGTCCTTGACCGGTTCGGTGAAGGCTTCCGGGACACCGACGGGCAGGGCTGTGCCGAGCGCGTCGCGCAGGCGGCCCGCGTCCTCGATCGCCGCCCAGTGGTCGGTGCCGGCGATCCGGACGCGGATGGCGCGACGGGCCCCGGCCAGCTCCCGCGCCCACTGCGGCTCGGCGCCGCGCTCGGCCAACTCGGCGTCCGTGAGGGGGCCGAGGAGGCGGAGCAGGTCGGCGACGCCTTCGGTGTCCTTGACGCGTCGGTCCTCGGTGAGCCACCGGAGCTCCCGCTCCAGCTCGGCCAGCACCTCGGCGTCGAGCAGCTCCCGCAGCTCCGCCTGCCCCAGCAGCTCGGCCAGCAGCCGGGAGTCCAGCGACAGGGCGGCGGCGCGGCGCTCGGCGAGCGGGGAGTCGCCCTCGTACAGGAACTGGGCGACGTAGCCGAAGAGGAGGGAGCGGGCGAAGGGGGAGGGCTCCGGGGTGGTGACCTCGACGAGGCGGACCTTGCGGGACTCGATGTCGCCCATCAGCTCCGTGAGACCCGGGACGTCGAAGACGTCCTGGAGGCATTCGCGGACCGCCTCCAGGACGATCGGGAACGAGCCGAACTCACTGGCGACCTGGAGGAGCTGGGCTGCTCGCTGGCGCTGCTGCCACAGGGGCGTGCGCTTGCCCGGGCTGCGGCGGGGCAGCAGGAGCGCGCGGGCGGCGCACTCCCGGAAGCGGGACGCGAACAGCGCCGAGCCGCCCACCTCGTCGGTGACGATCTGGTCGACCTCGGCCTTGTCGAAGACGACGTCCGCCGCGCCGACCGGAGCCTGCTCGGCGTCGTATTCCGTGCCCGCCTTCATGGGCTCCATGTCGAGCAGGTCCAGGCCCATCAGGTCGGCGTCGGGCAGACGGAGCACGATGCCGTCGTCGGCGTGCATGACCTGGGCGTCCATGCCGTACCGCTCGGAGAGCTTGGCACCGAGGGCGAGGGCCCAGGGGGCGTGGACCTGGGCGCCGAAGGGGGAGTGGACCACGACGCGCCAGTCGCCCAGCTCGTCGCGGAAGCGTTCGACGACGATCGTGCGGTCGTCGGGGACGTGGCCGCAGGCCTCGCGCTGTTCGGCCAGGTAGGACAGCACATTGTCCGCGGCCCAGGCGTCGAGGCCGGCGGCCAGCAGGCGCAGCCGGGCGTCCTCCTCGGACAGGGAGCCCACCTCGCGCAGAAACGCGCCGACGGCGCGGCCCAGTTCGAGCGGGCGGCCGAGCTGGTCGCCCTTCCAGAACGGCAGGCGGCCCGGGACGCCCGGCGCGGGGGAGACCAGCACCCGGTCGCGGGTGATGTCCTCGATGCGCCAGGAGCTGGTGCCCAGGGTGAAGACGTCCCCGACCCGGGACTCGTACACCATCTCCTCGTCCAGCTCGCCGACCCGGCCGCCGCCCTTCTTGGGGTCGGCGCCCGCGAGGAAGACCCCGAAGAGCCCGCGGTCCGGGATCGTGCCCCCGGACGTGACCGCGAGGCGTTGCGCGCCCGGCCGGCCCGTGATCGTGCCCGCGACCCGGTCCCACACCACGCGCGGGCGCAGCTCCGCGAAGGCGTCGGACGGATAGCGGCCCGCGAGCATGTCGAGGACGGCCGTGAACGCGGACTCGGGGAGCGCGGCGAAGGGCGCGGCGCGGCGGACGGTGGCGAGGAGGTCGTCGAACTGCCAGGTGTCCATCGAGGTCATGGCGACGATCTGTTGCGCCAGGACGTCCAGGGGGTTGCCCGGGATCCGCATGGACTCGATGGAGCCGCTGCGCATCCGCTCGGTGACCACCGCCGACTGGACCAGGTCGCCGCGGTACTTCGGGAAGACCACGCCCGTGGAGACCGCGCCCACCTGGTGTCCCGCGCGGCCCACACGCTGGAGACCCGAGGCGACCGAGGGCGGCGACTCCACCTGGACGACCAGGTCCACCGCGCCCATGTCGATGCCCAGTTCGAGGCTGGAGGTGGCGACCACGGCCGGCAGCCGGCCCGCCTTCAGATCCTCCTCGACCAGGGCGCGCTGCTCCTTGGAGACCGACCCGTGGTGGGCCCGCGCGAGGACCGGGGGCGCTCCCTGGGCCGCGCCCGAGCCGCCCATCAGCTCCGCCGGGGCGTGGTGCTCGTCCAGGGGCACACCGGTGGCCCGCTCGTACGCGATCTCGTTGAGCCGGTTGCACAGCCGCTCCGCGAGGCGGCGGGAGTTGGCGAACACGATCGTGGAGCGATGGGCCTGGACGAGGTCGGCGATCCGCTCCTCGACGTGCGGCCAGATCGACGGCCGTTCCGCCCCCTCGTTGCCGTCGGCCACCGGGGAGCCGCCCAGCTCGCCCAGATCCTCCACCGGCACGACCACCGACAGGTCGAACTCCTTGCCGGACGGAGGCTGGACGATCTCCACCCTGCGCTGCGGTGAGAGGTAGCGCGCGACCTCGTCGACGGGGCGCACGGTGGCGGACAGGCCGATCCGGCGCGCGGGCCTGGGCAGCAGCTCGTCGAGCCGCTCCAGGGTGAGGGCGAGGTGGGCGCCGCGCTTGGTGCCCGCGACGGCGTGCACCTCGTCCAGAATCACGGTCTCCACGCCCGTGAGCGCGTCACGCGTGGCCGACGTCAGCATGAGGAACAGTGACTCGGGGGTGGTGATCAGGATGTCCGGCGGGCGTGTGGCCAGGGCGCGCCGCTCGGCGGGCGGGGTGTCCCCGGAGCGGATGCCCACCTTCACCTCGGGCTCGGGCAGCCCCAGGCGCACCGATTCCTGACGGATACCGGTCAGCGGACTGCGCAGGTTCCGCTCCACGTCCACCGCGAGCGCCTTCAGCGGTGACACGTACAGCACCCGGCAGCGCTTCCTGGGGTCGGCCGGGGGCGGGCTCGACGTCAGCTGGTCCAGCGCGGCGAGGAACGCGGCCAGCGTCTTGCCGGAGCCGGTCGGGGCGACCACCAGCACGTCCGAGCCCTCGCCGATCGCACGCCACGCCCCGGCCTGGGCCGCGGTGGGCGCGGAGAAGGCCCCCGTGAACCAGCCGCGGGTCGCGGGGGAGAAGCCGTCGAGGGCTCGATCTGCGGAGCTGACCATGCCCCCATCCTGCACCCACCCACTGACAACGGCCCGGACCTGCGTAAACGGCTCGGATCGGGCAGCAGAAGAAGGCCTGTGGGGCCGGGCGGCCCGCGCCGCTCGTGGCCGGACGCGGAGCAGAATGGGGGCATGGCGGGTTCGGTGGAGCGGGCGAGGCACTGGCGGTACACGGAGCTGCCCGGCGTCGACCTGTTGCGCGCGAGCTATGTCGAGAAAAGGTTCGTGCGGCACACCCACGAGAACTTCGTGATCGCGGCCATCGCCGACGGCGTCGAGGTGTTCCACCACGGGGGCGCCGATCAGTACGCGGGCCCGGGCGCCCTGGCCCTGGTCAACCCCGACACCCCGCACACCGGCCGCGCCGGAGTGCCCGAGGGCTGGCGGTACGGCGCCGTCTACCCGTCGCCGGACGTGGTGGCCGGGATCGCCGCCGAGACCACCACGATCCGCGGCACCCCCGGTTTCGTGACCCCGGTGCTCGAGGACCCGTACGCCGCCGGCCTCGTCCATCAGGTGCTGCGGGCCGTCGACGAGGGCAACGCGCTGGCCGCGGACACCCTGCTGCGGGTCGCCGTGACCCGGCTGCTGCGCCTGAACGGCGGGCCGCTGCCCCAGCGTGCCGTCCGCACGGCCGGCGGTCCCGTCGCGGCACGCGCGCGTGCCGTGCTCGACGAGCGGATGGCCGACCCGCCGACGCTGGAGCGGCTCGCCGCCGATCTCGGCACCAGCCCCTTCGCCCTCCTGCGGGCCTTCCGCACGGCCTACGGCATGCCGCCGCACACCTGGCTGACCGACGCCCGCGTCCGCCGGGCGCGGAGCCTGCTCGATGCGGGCACGGCTCCCGCCGCTGCCGCAGTCGCCGTGGGCTTCACGGACCAGCCTCACCTCAACCGCCACTTCAGCCGGATCGTGGGCGTGCCCCCGGGGGCGTACCAGCGGGAACGCCTCGGTGGCCTCGGCGACGGGCGCGAGGACGGGGCGGTCGGGGGCCAGGACGGCGCACGCGGGGGCGAGGACGGTGCACGTGGGCGGTTTGGGCGACGTGGGCGCAAGAACGTACAAGACCCATAAGGGCAGGTCGCCGTACCGTCCGGGGCGTGGTGACTGAACAGACAGATCTCGTGGAGACACATGACGGCGGCGGCGTGAAACCCGACCGGGCCGTCGTCCGGGACGCCCTGGGAGTGGGGGTCGCCGTCGGGCTGTCCGGGTTCGCCTTCGGGGTGACCTCGGCCGGCGGCGGGCTCAGCCTGGCGCAGACCTGTGCGCTGAGCCTCCTGGTGTTCACCGGGGCCTCCCAGTTCGCCCTGGTGGGCGCGCTCGCGGCCGGCGGCTATCCGTTCACGGCGGCGGCCGGGGCCTTCTTCCTGGGAGTACGCAACGCGTTCTACGGGCTGCGCCTCTCCCAGCTGCTGGCCCTCCCGCGCGCGGTGCGGCCGTTCGCCGCCCAGTGGGTCATCGACGAGACCACGGCCGTCGCCCTCGCCCAGCCCTCACGTCGTGCCGCCCGCCTCGGCTTCACCGTCACCGGGCTCAGCCTCTACGTGCTGTGGAACCTCACCACGCTGCTCGGCGCGCTCGGCGCCGAGGCCATCGGCGACACCGACGCGTGGGGGCTCGACGCGGCCGGGCCCGCCGTCTTCCTGGCGCTGCTCGCGCCGATGCTGAGGACCGCCGGGGAGCGGGCCGTCGCGGGCATCGCCGTCGTCCTGGGGCTCGGGCTGCTGCCCGTACTGCCCGCCGGAGTGCCGGTCCTCGTCGCCGGGCTGGCCGCCCCGGTCGTCCTCTGGGCGGAAGGGCGCCGAGCGGCCGGGAACCGGCCGGACGGTCGACGGGAGGAGGCACGATGAACGTCTGGATCGCCATCATCGCGACCGCCGTCGGCTGCTACGCCGTCAAGCTCATCGGCCTGTCGGTCCCCGAGGGCGTCCTGGAACGCCCGCTCGTCCGGCGCCTCGCCGCCCTGCTCCCCGTGGCCCTCCTCGCCGCCCTCACGGCCCAGCAGGCCTTCGCCGACGGACAAGCCCTGGTGCTGGATGCCAGGGCCGCGGGACTCGCCGCGGCCGCTGTCGCCCTGCTTCTGCGCGCCCCCTTCCTGCTCGTCGTGGCCGCCGCGGTGCTCGTGACGGCGGGGGTGCGGGCGATGACGGGCTGACGTCGGTTGTCGTGCGGCACGCGCGCGTGCCGCACGTTCTCGCCGACCCCTGGCCCTCCTCAGCCCTCGTCAGCCGTCCTCAAGTCGTCCTCAGCCGATCGACCGCCCGTACGCCCGCAGCGTCCGCAGTGCCTCGATCGTCACGATCGGGCGGCTCTCCATGGCGGTGCTCGGGGCCCATTGGCGCCAGCGGATCGGCCAGCCGCCGTCGTCCGTCTGTTCGGTCGCCAGGAAGTCGAGGGAGCGGGACATCTCCTCGTCGGTGAACCACGCGCGCGCGAGGGATTCCGGGGTGCGTGCGAAGTCGTGCGGGTAGTGGTGCTCGCCCGGCGCGTAACCGTCGGACACCGGGTAGTCGTTCGGCCGCTGCGGATCCAGTGTGGCGAGCCGCTGTTCGCGCACCAGGCGGCCGAGCCGGTCGGCGGCCGCCTGAGCGCGCGGGCGGTCGGGCACGGACTCCAGGAACGCCACGGCGGCGTGGACCTCGTAGGGGTGCGACTTCTCCAGGGACTCGACCGCCTGCCAGCAGAAGTCGGTGGCCCGGAACAGCCACGCGTGCCACACCTGGTTGCGGTGCAGCAGGCCCACGACGGGCCCGGTGGCCAGCAGATCGCTGGGCGGGTCGTCGACGATCGGCACGAACGGGGCCGCCGGATAGCCGCGCTGGGAGGGGTGCACCGCGGGAAGGGCGCCGTCCGGGGTCGACACGGAGGTCAGATAACGGCACACGCGCTCCACCCGCTGTCCGCCGCAGCGGCCGATCGAGTCCAGGACCCGCAGGGCGTGCCCGGTGTGCAGCGGCTGGCTCACGGGCCCCCGCAGATCGGGTTCGAGCGCGTGGCCGTACCCCTCGTCGGCGTTGCGGTAGGCCGCCAGCGCGGTCTCCACCGCGTCGGCGCCCCCGTCCAGGAAGTGGTACGCGAAGCGGCGCTGCTCCAGCACGCGCGCGGTGAGCCAGACGAACTGTTCGGCGCGGGCCAGCGGGGTCCGTGCCGGGGACGACGAGGGGAGTGGAGATGCTCCGGTTTCGGCCATGGCTCCGACCGTAGAGCGGAAAGCGGTATCGGAAAGCCGTCCCGGCCAGGCCCACCCCCTGGGGCGGGATACTGGACTCATGCGGTTGACGGTCTTCTGGCAGCGGATGGCGGATCACTTCGGTGAGGGGTACGCCGACACCTTCGCGCGCGATCATGTGATGTCCGGCCTCGGTGGGCGCACGGTGCACGAGGCGCTGGCCGCCGGCTGGGAGGCCAAGGACGTGTGGCGGGTGGTGTGCTCGACCATGGGCGTTCCTGCCGAAAACCGCTGAAAGCCCCTGAAAGCGCGGGGACTTCACCACGCGGACGCCGGTCGTTGGACCGGAAGAACCGGGGGCGGCGACTGATTGTCGGTGGCGTGGGCGAGACTTGGTCCCGTGGCCCCCACAGACGAGACCGCACAGTTCAAGCCCCAGGCGTCCCCGTTCGGCACGACACCGCCCACCGGCCCCCCGGCCGGCCCGGAGCCCGGTGCCGTCCCGAGCGGCCGTATGCCCCGCTGGCTGCCGCGCGCGATGGTGCTGGCGCTCTCCCTCGTCGCCGTGTTCCAGCTGGGCAGTTGGGCGTTCCACCAGCTCATCGGGCTGCTGATCAACATCCTCATCGCGTTCTTCCTTGCGCTCGCGATCGAGCCCGCGGTGAGCTGGATGGCCTCGAAGGGGCTGCGCAGGGGCTTCGCCACCTTCCTGGTCTTCGTGATCACGCTGGTCGGGGCCGCCGGGTTCGTGACCCTGCTCGGTTCGATGCTCGCCGGCCAGATCATCAAGATGGTCGAGGACTTCCCGGCGTACCTCGACTCCGTCATCAGCTGGATCAACACGAGCTTCCACACCGAGCTCAAGCGCGTCGACATCCAGGAGGGGCTCCTCCGCTCCGACTGGCTGCAGAAGTACGTGCAGAACAGCGCCACGGGCGTCCTCGACGTCTCCGCGCAGGTGCTCGGCGGTCTCTTCCAGCTGCTGACGATCGCGCTGTTCTCCTTCTATTTCGCCGCCGACGGCCCGCGGCTGCGGCGCGCGCTGTGCTCCGTGCTGCCGCCCGCCAAGCAGGCCGAGGTCCTGCGCGCGTGGGAGATCGCCGTCGACAAGACCGGCGGATACCTGTACTCCCGCGGCCTGATGGCGCTGATCTCCGGAGTGGCGCACTACGTCCTGCTGGAGTACCTCGACGTGCCCTACGCGCCCGCGCTCGCGGTCTGGGTCGGGCTGGTCTCGCAGTTCATCCCCACGATCGGCACCTACCTGGCGGGTGCCCTGCCGATGCTGATCGCCTTCACGGTCAACCCGTGGTACGCGCTGTGGGTCCTCGTCTTCGTGGTCATCTACCAGCAGTTCGAGAACTACGTGCTGCAGCCCAAGCTGACCGCCAAGACCGTGGACATCCACCCGGCCGTCGCCTTCGGATCGGTCATCGCCGGCACCGCGCTCCTCGGCGCCGTCGGCGCGCTCATAGCCATCCCCGCCATCGCCACCCTGCAGGCCTTCCTCGGGGCGTACGTGAAGCGGTACGACGTCACGGACGACCCCCGGGTGCACGGGCATCGCAGTCGCGGCACGGGCTACCTCCTCACGCGCTTGCGCAAGCGGCTGGAGGAGACGGTGGACCGGCAGCGGGGCGGGGCGGGGCAGTCCGGGGACGACTCCGGCGACTCCGAATCCGAGGGCGACGCGGGCCCTGGGCGCAGCGTCGGGCCCCGGGGCGGCAGCACCCCGTAAGGCTGCCGTCGTCGTAGCCCTCCATCCGGCGCCGAGCCCCTTCACCGGCCGTCTCCTCCACGCGAACCCGTCACCCGGAAGTCCTCCGGGTGCCGCGTGGTGCGCTTGACACTAAAATCGAACATCCATTCTTATGGGGGCTCCGGCGAGGCCCTCGGCAGGAGTTCGACAGGAGTTCGGCAGGGTTTTCGTGGAGATGTGCCCGAGTTATCCACAGGCCGGGCGGGCGTCGGGGCCCATTGTCAGTGGCAGGCGTTAGCGTCTTTCACGTGAAGCGATCGACTCAAGCAAATCGGGTGGAACCCATGGCAGGAACCGACCGCGAGAAGGCGCTCGACGCCGCGCTCGCACAGATTGAACGGCAGTTCGGCAAGGGCGCGGTGATGCGCCTCGGCGAGCGGCCGAACGAGCCCATCGAGGTCATCCCCACCGGGTCGACCGCACTGGACGTCGCCCTCGGCGTCGGCGGTCTGCCGCGTGGCCGAGTGGTGGAGGTGTACGGCCCGGAGTCCTCCGGAAAGACGACCCTGACCCTGCACGCGGTGGCGAACGCGCAGAAGGCCGGCGGCCAGGTGGCCTTCGTGGACGCCGAGCACGCCCTCGACCCCGAGTACGCGAAGAAGCTCGGTGTCGACATCGACAACCTCATCCTGTCGCAGCCGGACAACGGCGAGCAGGCCCTGGAGATCGTGGACATGCTGGTCCGCTCCGGTGCCCTCGACCTGATCGTCATCGACTCCGTCGCCGCGCTCGTCCCGCGTGCGGAGATCGAGGGCGAGATGGGCGACAGCCACGTGGGTCTGCAGGCCCGGCTGATGAGCCAGGCCCTGCGGAAGATCACCAGCGCGCTCAACCAGTCCAAGACCACCGCCATCTTCATCAACCAGCTCCGCGAGAAGATCGGCGTGATGTTCGGCTCCCCGGAGACCACGACCGGTGGCCGCGCGCTGAAGTTCTACGCCTCGGTGCGCCTCGACATCCGCCGCATCGAGACGCTCAAGGACGGCACCGACGCGGTCGGCAACCGCACCCGTGTCAAGGTCGTCAAGAACAAGGTCGCGCCGCCCTTCAAGCAGGCCGAGTTCGACATCCTCTACGGCCAGGGCATCAGCCGCGAGGGCGGCCTGATCGACATGGGCGTGGAGAACGGCTTCGTGCGCAAGGCCGGCGCCTGGTACACGTACGAGGGCGACCAGCTCGGCCAGGGCAAGGAGAACGCCCGTAACTTCCTGAAGGACAACCCCGACCTCGCCAACGAGATCGAGAAGAAGATCAAGGAGAAGCTGGGCGTGGGCGTCCGGCCCGAGGAGCCCACCGCGGAGCCGGGTGCGGACGCGGCGGTCTCGGCCACACCCGCGGACGACGCCGCGAAGACGGCGCCCGCGGCGTCGGCCGCCAAGGCTCCCAAGAAGGCCGCGGCGGCGAAGAGCTAGTCCGTGACACGCAGAACGGACTGGGGCGAGTACGTGTACCCCAGCGCCTCCGACAGCCGGGGGCGCGGGGACACCGGCGGGGGTATCGGCGGCGGTGTCGGGGGATCCGCCGCGGACGGGCACGGGTACGGGCATGGGTTCGGACCGTACGACGACGACATGCCGTCGCCGTACGGCACGGGCGGGCCCCGCGACGATGAGCCCTACGACGCGGGACCGCACGATGCCGGGCGGTACGACGGCGAACCGTACGACGCCGGACCGTACGCCGGCGACGGTGACTCCGGTCGGCGGGAGGGCGGCTCGGGCTCCGGTGCGGGCTCGGCCGTCGGCACCCGTAGGCGCGGTGGTGGTGCCTCGCGCGGTACGGGAGGCGACGCGCGTGGCGGGCGCGGCGGTCGGGGTGGTCGGAGGCGTGGCTTCGGAGAATCGGGGGAATCGGGCGACGGCCCGGACGGCGGGGGGCCGCAGGACGGGGGTTCGTCTTTCTCGTCGAGGGCCGAGAAAGGGGAGTCCTCAGGGGACCCGGCTGAGCGGGCGCGCGCGATCTGTCTGCGCCTGCTCACCGGGACCCCGCGCACCCGTAAGCAACTCGCGGACGCCCTGCACAAGCGCGAGATCCCCGACGACGTGGCGGACGAGGTGCTGTCGCGGTTCGAGGAGGTCGGGCTGATCAACGACGGCGCGTTCGCGGACGCCTGGGTGGAGTCCCGGCACCACGGCCGGGGCCTGGCCCGGCGAGCCCTCGCCCGGGAGCTGCGCACCAAGGGCGTCGACTCGGCACTGATCGACGAGGCCGTCTCCCAGCTCGACTCCGACCAGGAGGAGGCCACCGCACGCGAGCTGGTCGCCCGCAAGCTGCGCTCCACCCGGGGCCTCGACCGCGACAAACGCCTCCGCCGCCTCGCCGGCATGCTCGCCCGCAAGGGCTACCCCGAGGGCATGGCCCTCCGCGTGGTCCGGCAGGCACTGGAGGAAGAGGGCGAGGACACGGAGGGGCTGGAGGACGAGGGGTACTGAGCCGAGGGGAGGCGAGGGGAGGGGATCGAGTGGGGGTATTGGAGGCGGGGTGCTGAGGTCGGGCCTCCGGGGGCGTGGCGGGTGACGGCGCTTGAGCGCCCCGGATCCCCGAAGGCCTCGGATCCCCGAGGGCCCCGGATTCCCGAGGGCCCGGATCGGGGACGGGGGATGAGGTGGGGACGTAGGCAGGGGCGGAACAACTCCGCGGCGTCCCGGAGGAGTTCACCGGGAGCCCCCTCGTGTGCCCAGCGCTTCGGAGCCTCGGGCTGTGCGGACCGGTCGGGCGGTGCTGGCCGTTCGGGCCGCTCGGCTCCTGGGATTACTGCCAGTCGGCCGGGCGCTCCACGTGCTCCAGGCGCAGCACCTGTCCCGTGCGGCTGAAGCGGCGGATGCGGGGGAGCGGCGGGTAGTAGGCGTGGACGGAGATCGCGTGCTCCTCGGTGGACTCGTTGAGCACCTCGTGGACGTGGTGGCGTCCGAAGGAACGGCCCTTGCCGGCGGGCAACCGTCGCTCACGGTCGACGCCTTCGGTGAGTTCGAGGGTCTTCCAGCCGTCGGTGGGTAGCCGGGCGGCGAGCGAGTACTCCTTGAGTTCGCCGGCGGCGGTGACGAAGGCGCCCACCGAGTCGGCGTGGTCGTGCCAGCCGGTCCCGGTGCCGGGCGGCCAGCCGATGAGCCAGGCCTCGCTGCCGCCGGGACCTTCGAGCCGTACCCAGGTGCGGCCCTCGGGGTCGAGCGGGAGCGAGGCGATCAGCTCGGCGTCGGCGGCCGTCCGGCGTGCGAAGTCGAGCAGCTCCGCCTGTGTGGGGGCGGAGACGGCCGGTGCGGAGGAGGGGGGAACAACGGGAGAGGCAGACACGGGTACCGTCCTGGAGTGCGTTCGCTCGGGAGCGCGCGACGGCGTACGAGCGGCGCGCGCGGAAGAGATAGGGATGCGAATTCAGCAGGACGGACGACACACGCAGCCCGCATAGCGGACGAGGTCCATATGGACCCTCCGCCACAGGCGCGTCGAGGTGTCGGTCACGGACCGGAGTAGACCATGACGGCGCGACGCGGTCAACTGACCGTCACTATGTGGACACACAGCGACGGTCGTCCCCCGATGGCTCGGGCGCTTCAGCGTGAGCCGGCGGCCGCCCCGGTCGTCTCGGCCTGTTGTTCCGCCACGCCCAGCGTCGCTGCCGCCGCCGTGTACAGGTCGGCCGGGCGTACGCCGGTCAGGGCGGTGACGAGATAGCCGTCGGGGCGGACGAGGAGGACGGTGTGGGCGCCCGCGCCCGGATAGGACTCGGCGACCAGTAGCTCGGCGGGGTGGGGGAGGGCGGCGACGGCGGCGGCGAGGCGGGGCATGATCCCGGCACTCATCCAGTGCTTGCGCTCCCACACCCCGGTGCCCGGCGCGATCAGCACCACGAGCAGTGCCCCGCGCCCGAGCCGGTCCCGCAGCGGTACGAAGGTGCCGTCCTCCGCGGTCACCTCCACATCCACGACCTGGGTGCCCGGCGGTGTGGCGATCGGAGTCTCCGCGGCGGCGCGCGGAGGCATGAGCGGGGAGTCGGCGTACGCCCCCGGCGCACCGAGTGCCCCGCGCCCCAGATGGCCGTCGGCGAGGAGCGCGTCGTGGCCCCGGGACGAGCCGGGGACGTACGCGCGCAGGCCCTTGCCGCCGCGCAGCAGGGGCAGTACCTGGTCGGCGGCGCGCAGCCGGGTGGCGACGACCGCGCGCCGTTCCGTCTGGTAGCTGTCGAGCAGGGCCTCGTGCGGGCCGTGGTGCCAGGCCAGGGCCAGTTTCCAGGCGAGGTTGTCGGCGTCCCGCAGTCCCTCGTCGAGGCCCTGGGTGCCGAGCGCCCCGAGCAGATGCGCGGCGTCCCCGGCGAGGAAGACCCGGCCGACCCGCCAGCGCCGGGCGAGCCGGTGGTGCACGGTGTGGACGCCGGTGTCCAGCAGGTCGTACGGCGGTGTGGAGCCGCCCGTCCAGCCGGCGAGGGTCTCCCGGACGCGGGCCACGAGCAGCTCGGGCGTCACGAGGTCCTTGCCCGGCGGCAGGAGCCAGTCCAGGCGCCAGACGCCCCCGGCGAGCGGCCGTGCGGTGATCTCCCCGCCGGACGGGCCCGCCGTGCGCCACGGCGGCATGCGGTGCAGCAACGCTTCGCCCGGCCGGGGGAGTTCGGCGCGGAGTGCCGCCACCGCGTGGCGTTCCACCGCCGTACGGCCGGGGAAGCGGATGTCCTGGAGTTTGCGGACCGTAGAGCGCGGGCCGTCGCAGCCCACCAGGTAACTCCCGCGCCACCAGGTGCTCTTGGGGCCTCGGGTGTGGGCCGTGACGCCGGACTTCTCCTGCTCGATCGCGTCGAGCCGGCTCTCCACGGCGACCTTGACGAGCCGTTCGCCGGCGATGGCCTCGCGCAGGGCGGTGGTCAGGACGTGCTGGGCGATGTGGAGCGGGGGGAGGTCGGCGGAGCCCTCGACGACGTCGTCGGCCCCGCCGCGGTCGCCCTTCGCGAAGCCGTCCCGGGGCGGGACGTCCGCCTCGTCGAAGTCGGCCTCTCCGAAACGGACCTGACGCATCACCTGCTTGCGTCGCATCGAGCGCCATCCGGCCCAGCGGAAGCCGGCCCGGGAGAGCGGGACGCCGGACAATCGTTCCAGCAGTGCGGCCGTGTCCTCGTTCAGGACCACGGTCCGCGCGAGCCGCTGCTCGTCCTTGCCCGGCCCCTCGTCGAGGACCACGGACGGCACCTCCTGCCGCGCCAGCGCGAGGGCGAGCGTGAGCCCCACGGGTCCGGCGCCGACGATGATCACCGGGTCCACGGCGCGGCGCCCCCTGCCCGGCGTGACGTCCCGGCGGACGTGGGTGAACAGGAAGTTGGAGCAGGGTGCACGATCACAGAACGTATGCAACCCATTGCCGGTGCTTGCGTCAAGTGACGGAGGGCAGTGGCGATCATGCCACTGCCCTCCGGGGACTGATTCGGGGGACACCCTGGGCGGATGTCACCTGATCATTCGTCAGGTGTCGGTCTTCCTCGGGGGAGCGTCGGTCGGCTGTGAGTAGGTGTCGGGCCCGAGCCCGAGGCCGATGGCGCCGCCGCCCTCACCGCCGGTCGCCGTGGTACCCCCGATGGCCGCTGCGGGGAGCACCGCCCCGGTCGACTTCTTGCCCCGCCGCAGCCTGCCCTCCAGCCAGCTCGCGAAGCTGGTGATGATGAAGTTCAGGATGATGTAGATGACCGCCACCACGATGAAGCTCGCGATGGGGTTGGCGTAGTACGCGGCCAGCGTCTGGCGCCCGTTGAGCAGTTCGGTGAACCCGATCATCACGCCGCCGAGCGCGGTGTCCTTCACGATGACCACGAGCTGGCTGACGATGGCCGGCAGCATCACGGTGACGGCCTGTGGGAGCAGGATGGTGCCCATCGTCTGGCCCTTGCGCAGGCCGATCGCCTGGGCGGCCTCCGTCTGGCCCTTGGGGAGGGCGAGGATGCCGGCCCGTACGACCTCGGCGAGGACCGAGGCGTTGTACAGCACCAGGCCGGTGACGACCGCGTAGAGCTGCCGATCCTCGGTGGACACGTCCGTCGAGCGAGCGAAGACCTCGTTGGCGAACAGCATCAGCAGCAGGACGGGGATGGCCCGGAAGAACTCGACCACCGCACCGGCCGGGATCCGGACCCACCGGTGGTCGGAGAGACGAGCGATGCCGAAGAGCGCACCGAGAGGAAGCGCGATCACGATGGAGAACGCCATGGCCTTGAGCGTGTTGGCAAGACCGGGCAGCAGATACGTCGTCCAGGCCTCGGAGGTGGTGAACGGCTCCCAGAGCTTCCACTCCAGCTGGTTCTTGCTGTCCATCGCCCGCCAGAGCCACCACAGAAGGAGGGCCAGCAGAGCGACGAAGACCACCGTGAGGATCACATTGCGCCGTTTGGCCCGGGGGCCGGGGGCGTCGTAGAGAACGGAACTCATCGCTTCACCGCCAGTCGCTTGCTCAGCCAGCCGAGGATCAGACCGGTGGGCAGGGTCAATACCACGAACCCGAAGGCGAAGATTCCGCCGATGAGCAGCGTCTGCGCCTCCCTCTCGATCATGCCCTTCATGAGGTAGGCGGCCTCCGCCACACCGATCGCGGCCGCCACGGTCGTGTTCTTCGTGAGCGCGATCAGCACATTGGCCAGCGGGCCGATCACCGCGCGGAACGCCTGCGGCAGCACGATGAGGCCGAGGACCTGGTTGAAGCTCAGCCCGATGGCGCGGGCCGCTTCGGCCTGGCCGACGGGCACGGTGTTGATGCCGGAGCGCAGTGCCTCACAGACGAAGGCGGCGGTGTAGATCACGAAACCGAGAATGGCGAGCCGGAAGGCCTGGAGCTTGACATCGCCACCCGCGCCCATCGACACGCGGAAGATATCGGCGAGGCCGAGCGAGGTGAAGACGATGATGACGGTCAGCGGAATGTTCCGCACGACGTTCACGTAGATGGTGCCGAAGCCACGCATCAGGGGAACGGGGCTGACGCGCATGGCGGCGAGCAGGGTCCCCCAGATCAGGGAGCCGATGGCTGAGAAGACGGTGAGCTTGACCGTCATCCAGAACGCACCCAAGAAGGTTGGGTCGTCATAGTTTGAAAGGAAGTCGAACACTGTCTCCCGCGCTTCCGGGTGTGTGGCGTACGAGGCAGGCGCAGCGCACCGCCGCCCTTACCGCGCCTTGCGGCGGGCGGCGGCGCGACTACGAGACCCGCGCTGGGTGCGGGGACCCGCTTACTTGACGATGTCGCCGATCTTCGGGGCGGGCTCGTTCTTGTACTCGGCCGGGCCGAAGTTCTCCTTGACCGCGGTCTCCCAGGCGCCGTCGCTGACCATCTTCTCCAGGGCGGCGTTGATCTTGTCCACGGTCGCGGAGTCGCCCTTCTTGACGCCGATGCCGTAGTTCTCGTTGCTGAGCTTCAGGCCCGCGAGCTTGAACTGGCCCTTGTAGTTCTCCTGCGAGGCGAAGCCCGCGAGGATCGAATCGTCAGTGGTGACCGCGTCCACGGCGCCGCTCTGCAGACCGGCGATGCACTCCGAGTAGCCGCCGTACTCCTTCAGCTGGGCCTTGGGAGCGATGTCCTTCTTGACGTTCTCCGCCGAGGTGGAGCCGGTCACCGAGCAGAGGATCTTGCCGTTGAGGTCCGTGGCCTTGGTGATGTCCGAGTCGGCCTTGACCAGCAGGTCCTGGTGGGCCAGCAGGTACGGGCCGGCGAAGTCGACCTTGTCCAGACGCTCGTCGTTGATCGAGTACGTGGCCGCGATGAACTTGACGTCGCCGCGGGCCAGCGCGTTCTCGCGGTCGGCGCTCTTGGTCTCGACGAACTCGATCTGGTCGGGCTCGTAGCCGAGCTCCTTGGCCACGTAGGTGGCCACGTCGACATCGAAGCCGGTGAACTTGCCGTCCGACTCCTTCAGGCCGAGGCCTGGCTGGTCGTACTTGATACCGATCTTGATCTTGTCGCCGCCACCGGAACCGGAACCGGAGCTGCTGTCCTTCTTGTCGTCGCCACCACAGGCCGTGGCCGTGAGAGCGAGAACGAGGGCGGTGGCCGCTACGGCGGAGACCTTGCGAAGCTTCATGGTGAACATCCTTTGGCTGGTGAAGAGATGCGGACCGTCATGGTGCGGGTGCCGGGTGCCGGAAGGGGCCTCGGCAGGGCCGTCAGTGGTGCAGGATCTTCGACAGGAAGTCCTTGGCCCGGTCGCTGCGGGGGTTGCTGAAGAACTGGTCCGGCACAGCCTCTTCGACGATCCGGCCGTCGGCCATGAAGACCACCCGATTGGCCGCCGAACGGGCGAAGCCCATCTCGTGGGTGACCACGACCATGGTCATGCCGTCCCGGGCGAGCTGCTGCATGACTTCGAGGACCTCGTTGATCATCTCGGGGTCGAGCGCCGAGGTCGGCTCGTCGAAGAGCATGACCTTGGGGTCCATGGCCAGCGCCCGCGCGATCGCGACACGCTGCTGCTGGCCGCCCGAGAGCTGCGCGGGGTACTTGTCCGCCTGGGTGCCCACGCCGACCCGGTCCAGCAGGCTCCGGGCCTTCTCCTCGGCCTTCTTCTTGTCGGCCTTGCGGACCTTGAGCTGCCCCAGCATCACGTTCTCCAGCACGGTCTTGTGCGCGAAGAGATTGAACGACTGGAACACCATGCCGACATCGGCCCGCAGTTTCGCGAGCGCCTTGCCCTCGGCGGGCAGCGGCTTGCCGTCGATACGGATGTCGCCGGAGTCGATCGACTCCAGCCGGTTGATGGTGCGGCACAGGGTGGACTTGCCGGACCCGGAGGGTCCGATCACCACGACGACCTCACCCCTGGTGATCGTGAGATCGATGTCCTGGAGTACGTGCAACGCGCCGAAGTGCTTGTTGACGCTCTTCAGGACGACCAGGTCGTCGGCCGCGGGCACCGCGTCCTTGACCACCGAAACTTCGGTCATCGCTTTCTGGCTCCGTCCTCCTCGGTTTCGGAGGACAGTAGTGACCGGCGACGACCAGCGTCATTACATCTGAGGGAGAATTGAGCATAACGATCTGGTAGCCGGACGGACACTGCACGTGACGGCCTTGCGGGGGGCGTTTCGGCTGGGTAACGGAACCCGCTGGGAACTCGTACGGCCTTGACGGCGTCCTCACTCATCAGTGTGACTGCGAAGGGGCCGATGCGCGCGTGCCCGGGATGCGAATCCGCGTAATGTGTGCCAGCCGAGGCGTACAGATGACCGAAACACGCTCTCCAGCGAACCAGAAGGGGGCCGGAATGAGGCTGCTCCTCGTCGAGGACGACAACCATGTCGCCGCCGCCCTGTCCGCGGTCCTGGCCCGGCACGGCTTCGACGTCACGCACGCGCGCAGCGGCGAGGAGGCGCTCCAGGCGCTCGTCCCGGAGGGGAACGGCTTCGGGGTCGTCCTGCTCGACCTGGGCCTGCCCGACCAGGACGGCTACGAGGTCTGCGGCAAGATCCGCAAGCGCACCAGCACTCCGGTGATCATGGTGACGGCCCGTGCCGACGTCCGCTCCCGGATCCACGGCCTCAACCTCGGCGCCGACGACTACGTGGTCAAGCCGTACGACACCGGCGAGCTGCTGGCCCGGATCCACGCCGTCGCCCGGCGCCGGGCCCCCGACGAGTCCGCGGCGCCCGGCGACAGCGGGCTGCGCCTCGGGTCCGTACTGATCGAGCTGCCCACCCGCCAGGTCAGCGTGGACGGCTCGGTCGTCCAGCTGACCCGCAAGGAGTTCGATCTGCTCGCGCTGCTGGCCCAGCGGCCCGGGGTGGTCTTCCGCCGGGAACAGATCATCAGCGAGGTGTGGCGGACCAGTTGGGAAGGGACCGGACGCACCCTGGAAGTGCATGTCGCCTCCCTGCGGTCCAAGCTGCGGATGCCCGCCCTGATCGAGACAGTGCGCGGGGTCGGCTACCGGCTGGTCGCCCCGACGCCGTAGCGTGCCCCGCGTGCGCACTCGTCTTCTTCCGCTGCTCATCGTCCTGATGGCCGCCGTGCTGCTGGCCCTCGGCATCCCGCTGGCGGTGAGCCTCGCGGCGGCGCGGCAACAGGAGGTGGTCGTCGACCGAATCGACGACACGGCGCGCTTCGCCTCCCTCGCCCAGTTCGTCACCGAACGTCCGAGCGGCTCCCGCGTCGACACCACGGACGGCCGCGGCGAGACCCTGCAGCGGGAGCTGGAGCAGTACTACACGGTCTACGGCATCAAGGCCGGCGTCTTCTACCGGGAGAAGAACCTGCCGGCGATGGCCACCGCCCCCCACGACTGGGGCCGGCCCACCGAGGGCGAGGGGCTCGCCGCCCTCAAGGAAGCGCTGCTGGGGCGCCGTCCGCACAGCCCGAAGCAGGTGTGGCCCTGGCAGGAGGGCCGGCTCGTCGTCGCGTCCCCGGTCATCCACGACGGTGACGTCGTCGCCGCCGTCGTCACCGACTCGCCCACCGACCAGATGCGCAAGAAGATCCTGCGCGGCTGGCTGATCATCGGTGCCGGCGAGATCGCCGCGATGCTGCTCGCCGTCGGAGCCGCGCTGCGGCTGACGGGCTGGGTCCTCAAGCCCGTACGTGTCCTCGACTTCACCACCCACGCCATCGCCTCCGGACGCCTCAAGTCCAGAGTGGCGGTGGCCGGCGGGCCACCCGAACTCCGGCGCCTGGCACGGTCGTTCAACGAGATGGCCGACAACGTCGAGGACGTCCTGGAACAGCAGCGGGCCTTCGTCGCCGACGCCTCGCACCAACTCCGCAACCCGCTCGCCGCGTTGCTGCTCCGCATCGATCTGCTCGCGCTCGAACTGCCCGAGGGCAACGAGGAGATCGCCTCCGTCCGCACCGAGGGCAAACGCCTCGCCTCGGTCCTGGACGATCTGCTCGATCTGGCGCTCGCCGAGCACGCGGAGTCCGATCTGCGGCTCATCGACGTGGGCGAGCTGACCGCCGAGCGTGTCGCGTCGTGGTCGCCGCTGGCCGACGGCAAGGGCGTGACGCTGGCCGGCACCTGCCCGGCCACCACCGCCTGGGCCGACCCCATCGCCCTGTCCAGCGCCCTGGACGCGGTGATCGACAACGCGCTGAAGTTCACGCCCGCCGGGGAGACCGTCGAGGTCCGGGTCGCCTCGAACGGCGAGAGCTCCACCGTCGTCGTCACCGACGGAGGGCCCGGTCTCAGCGACGAGGAGCTGGAACGGGTCGGCGACCGCTTCTGGCGCAGCACCGCGCACCAGAACATCAAGGGCTCGGGCCTCGGGCTCTCCATCTCCCGGGCGCTGATCGCGGCGGGCGGCGGCTCCATCTCGTACGCCCACCACGAGCCGCACGGGCTGCGGGTGACGGTGACGGTGCCCCGGTCGCGTCCGGCTGCCTGAGAAGGGTCGTTCCGGGGTCCACGGGACCGGGAGAGCGCGGTCGTCGAACCGCCGGGCTACGGCTTCACCGAGAGGTAGTAAGCCGCGGCGCCCTTGTGCAGCGGCAGCGGGTCCGTGTAGATGGCGGTGCGCAGGTCTACCACCTGGGCGGCGTGGACGTCCTCGCCGATCTTGTCCCGGCTCTTCAGGACGACCCGGGTCAGCCACTCGGTGAGCCTGGGGTCCAGGTCCTCGCGGGTGATGAGCAGGTTGGCCACGGTGAGGGTGGGCACGGAGGCCGTGAGGATGGTCGGGTAGGCGTCGGCGGGCATCACGGACGTCCGGTAGTAACTGAAGACGCCGCCCTGGTCGTGCAGCTTCGTCACCAGGGCGCCGCGGATCGGAACGAACCGGAACTTGTACTTCTGCTTCTCCGCGAGGTTGGTCAGCCCCCGCGTGGGCAGTCCGCCCGACCAGAAGAAGGCGTCGATCTTGCCGGTGCGGAGGGCGTCGGGGCTGGTCCCGATGGTGTCCGGACGTGCGTCGATGTCCTTGTCGATGTCCAGCCCGTCCGCCTCCAGCAGACGCTCGGCGATCAGCCGTACGCCGGAACCCTCGGGCCCGACGGCGACCCGCTTGCCCTTCAGCTCCGAGACGTTCTGGATGGTCGAGTCGGCGGGGACGACCAGCTGGACGTAGTCGTCGTACAGCCGTGCGACGCCGCGGAGCTTCTCGGCGCCGGGCCGGCCCTCCGCGATGTACGTCTGTACGGCGTCGGCCGCGGCGATGGCGAAGTCGGCCTCCCCGGTGGCCACGCCGTGGACGTTGGTCTGGGAGCCGTTGCTGGGTTCCAGCTCGACCCGCAGGCCCGGCATGTCCCCGGCGATCGCGGCCTTCAGTTGGCTGCCGTACTGCTGGTAGACGCCCCGGTCGGCTCCGGTCATGAGCTTGATCGTGCCGCTCGGCGGCTCCTCGCGCGGCCACAGCCACCATGCGAGCAGCCCGAGGACCACCAGCGTAGCCAGCGAGCCCAGCAGTGCCTGCCGGGTGCCGATGCGGTGGAGTACCTGGACCATGCGACGAGATCCTGCCAGGTCACCGGACGGGCGGCCAGGACGGGACCCATCCGGTGCGAGCTCGTGACCTCGGGATGCCCGTTTGCCCTGGGGTGCGGGTGCGTTTTCGGCTGCGGGCCCGGTGGGGCTTCTCGCGCCCACGCGGCGGAGCCGCATATCGAGCACAGCCCCGCGCCCCTGAAAAGACAGGGGCTGCGCCCACTGTCTTTTCGTCGGCCTGCTGGAACTGCGGTCAGCGGCCCGTCGCCACCGCCGTGCGCAGACGGTCCAGTTCCCCGTACATGACCTCGCCCGGGCACTCGGTCGACAGCCAGTCGCGGTGGCCGCTGATCTCGGCGACCTCCTTCTGGGTGCCGTTGATCGGGTTCGTGTAGGTCACGCGGGCCTGGGGGTCGACGCCGTGCTGGCGTACGAGCACCTTCACCAGCTTGGTGAGCGACGCGCGGGCGGCCTCCTTCGGGCCCTGCTCGGTGAAGGTGCCCAGGAGGGCGATGCCGAGGTTGCCGGAGTTGAAGCCGCCGACGTGGAAGGCGGTCACCAGCTTGCCGTCGGCGTCGTGCGCGGGCAGGCCGTCCTCGCCGGAGTAGCGGCCCTCGTAGATACGGCCCGCCTCGTCGATGAGGAAGTGGTAGCCGATGTCGCCCCAGTCGTTGGTGACGGCGTGCAGCTGGTAGATCGCGCGGACCGTGGCGGCCGGGTCCGGGTCGTCGTTGGCCATGGCCGTGTGGTGCACGGTGATCGTCTGGAACGGGAAGAACGCGGTCGGCGAGTTCTCCGTGCCGTCCGCCTTGAACCGCAGCGACTCGTCGGCGCCCCAGGCGGCCCGCGTGAGGTACTCGACGCCCCGGAGGCGGGTGGGGTCGGAGGGTACGGTCACCTTCCGGTCCGGGCCGTGCAGGGTGTCGAGCGCCAGCGAGCGCAGTCCGGTGGCTCCGTCGGGCGCCTTCAGCTCGTAGCCGGCCGCCTGGCCGGCCGCGATCAGTACGCCGCCGCCGTTGGCCACCGAGCAGCCGCCGTCGCCGAGGGACTTCCACTCGCCCTGGGTGCCGTCGGCGTCCCGCAGCCGGATGCCGCCGCCCGTGGTCTCGTCGGTGCCGCCCCAGCGGACGCCCACATAGCCGATGGGGAAGGCCGCCTCGACGGGTGCCGCGCCGGTGGCGGCCTCGCTGCGGGTCTTCGGGAAGGTCTCGGTCGTCGTACCGGCCTCGGTGTCCGCCGTGCCGGTGTCCGCGCCGCCGGAGTCGCCGGTCGTGGCCATGACGGTCGGCGTGATGACGGCGCCGGCCGCGACCGCGCCGACGGCGCCGATCACGGTGCGACGGGTCACCCGGGACTTGGCCCGGTGGGAGGGAGAGGTGGGGGGAACGCTCACGATGGGTCCTCAATCGCTCGGGGTGGTACTTGAAGACACAACGGAGAGTACGGAGTGGAGTCATCGGTTCCGGCACCGCCCCCCGACTCTGACCGAACGTCAAAGATCCGCTACGCAAAGGGACTTGATGGGTCAGGACCGTGTGGGACGGACAGAGCTGTCGGCGCGGGGCGCCCGGTCGGTAGGGTCGCCGGATGAGTTCCTCTCCCGCTCGCCTGGTCCGCGAGTTCCACCGGGCCTTCGGCCTCGACGCCCGTACCGCCCCCACCGAGGTGGCGCCCGAACTGGCCGCCCACCGCGGCGAACTGCTGGCCGAGGAGGCCGCGGAGGTCGCCGAGGTGGCCGTCGACGGTCCGCTCGACCGGCTGGCCCACGAACTGGCCGACGTCGTGTACGTGGCGTACGGCACCGCCCTCGTGCACGGCATCGACCTCGACGCGGTGATCGCCGAGATCCACCGGTCCAACATGACCAAGCTCGGCCCCGACGGGCGGGTCGCCCGCCGGGACGACGGCAAGGTGCTCAAGGGGGACCACTATGTGGCGCCCGATGTGTCGGCGGTGCTGCGCAGCCAGGGGTGGACCGGGGGAGCGTCCTGACCGGGCGGGTGCTCAGAAGCGGCCGGAGAGGGACTCGTCGTCCCCGTCCGAGGTGACGGCCGTGACCGTGTAGAGGTCGCGCGCCGCGTCGCGCCGGCCCTGCGCGTGGTTGTACTGGACCTTGAATACATAGGTGCCGGGGGCGAGTGTGACACCGGACTTCAGCGTGATGACGTAACCGATCTGGTCGCTGGTGGAGTTCTGGCCCACGGCCGCCTTGTCGCCCAGCGAGGTCCAGGCGCCGGTGCTCGACACTCCGCCGGTCTGGATGACGCGGACGACGACCTTGAGCGAGGTCAGCGGCTCGGTGGACTTGACGGTGATGGTGCTCTGGTCCCAGAAGTCGTTGGTGTCGGAGTCCACGTTGCCGTCGGCCCACAGGGGGGCGGGCGTCGACTGCGACTCGGTGGTCTTCGTGGTCGTGCTCTTGTTCTCCCCGGTGCCGGTCGAGCCCGAGGTGCCGCCGGTGGTGGTGCCGCCCGTGGTGCCGTCGGGGTCGGACTTCGTGCCGGCGTCCGGCGCCTCGTCCGCCGCGCCGCCCGCCGCCGTCCCGGCGCCCGTCCCGCCGGAGACCGGGACGTAGACCACCTCGGGGTCGCCCTCGCCCTTGTCCCGCTCGTTCGGCGAGGGGACGACGGCCGCCTTCTCGGTGTCGCCCGGGGAGGACTTCTCCCGGGCGGGCTTCCCGGCCGCCGTGGTCACCTTCTCGGCGGAGCCGCTGTCCCAGTCGATGGCGGCCACGGCCGTGGCCGAGCCGGCGATCACCAGGACGGCGGCGGCGGAACCTCCCACCGCTTTCCACACTCGGCGGCCGGGCAGGAAGCCGCGGAGCGGGGTGCGGGTCTTCCGGGCGAAGAGGTCGGCGAACTCGCCGTCTCTGTGGTCGCTGGGGTGGGGCGTGTGCGGCATGGGGGCGGTCCTTAGAAGGTTGTCCGTGGGCTGGGCGCGTGTGCGGGGGTGAGGCGGGTGTGCGGGGGTGGGCGAGCGAGGGTTCAGGGGCTCTGCGGGATGTCCTCGGGTCTGAGGGTCATCACGTCGGACTCGGTGGCGTCCGGCAGTTCGGCGATGCGGTACGCCTGGCGTTCCGTCATGGCCTGGAACAGCTGGCGGGCCGTACGGCCGTTGCCGAAGCCCCGGTCCCGGGGCATCGCGTCGAAGCGGGCGGTCAGCGACTCGCGGGCGTCCGGGGCGAGTTCGTACTGGTGCTGGGCCGCCTGGTGCTCGACGATGCTCACCAGTTCGGCGCTGCCGTAGTCCTCGAAGAGGAGGGTGCGGTTGAAGCGGGAGGCGAGGCCGGGGTTGGAGCGGACGAAGACCTCCATCTCCTTGAGATAGCCGGCCACGATCACCACCACGTCGTCGCGGTGGTCCTCCATCAGCTTCAGCAGGGTGGCGATCGCCTCCTGGCCGAAGTCGTTCGAACCGGCGTACTGGGTGAGGGAGTACGCCTCGTCGATGAACAGCACCCCGCCCCGGGCCTGCTGGAAGAGACGGGAGGTCTTCGGACCCGTGTGGCCCACGTACTCGCCGACCAGCGCCGAGCGGTCGGCCTCGACCAGGTGCCCGCGCTCCAGCAGGCCGACGGCGGCCAGGATGCGGCCGTAGAGCCGGGCGACGGTCGTCTTGCCGGTGCCGGGGTTGCCGGTGAAGACCAGGTGGCGGCTGAGCGGGGGAGGGGCGAGGCCCATCTCCTCGCGGCGGCGGACCATCCGCATCAGCTTCACCAGCGACGAGACGTCCTGCTTGACTCGGTCCAGGCCGGCCAGGCCGTCGAGTTCGGCGAGCAGGTCCTCGATGGTGTCCTCGGGGGGCGCCTCGGTCTCCCGCGCGGTCGACCGCGGGTCCCCGCCCGGGCTTCCGGCGGCCGCGAGCGACTGGTCCGCGCCGGTCGGCAGCGAAGGGTTCTTCACATCCCGGGAGAGGCAGTCGTCGAACACCGGCCGGGCGCCCTTCTCCAGCGCCACGTCCTCCTCGGTGTCCCGGACCAGACAGCCGCGCAGGACGGGAGCGCCGCCGGCCGACACATGCAGCGCCGGGAAGGCCGTGCCGTCGCTGCCGGCCCCGGCGAAGACACAGTCCTCGAAGGTGCCGCGGGCCTTCTCGCCGACGAACAGGCTGTTCTTGCCGGTCCGGGCCACCGTGACCGACCTGACCCGGGGTTCGGCCCCCGGGCCCACCACCAGGCCGGAGCCGGCGGCGTCCCGGACCGTGCAGCCCTCGACGCTGGGCGTGGCGCGCTCGCCGATGACCAGGCCGGCCGTGCCGGTGCCGCTGATCCGGCAGTCCCGCAGCACCGGGGCCGTCCCCGTGCCGCAGGAGATCCCGGCCCGCTCGGCGTCCGTGACGTCGCACTCCTCCAGGACCACAGTCCCGGTCGACTCGGTGGTGATCCCGGCCCGGCCGCGCACCACGGACAGGCCACGCATCCGGGCCTCGGCCGCGCTGTCGATCCGCACCCCGGACAGTCCGCAGTCCGTGATCCGGCCGCCCTCGACGGTGAGCCCGGCCCGGTCGGTGGCCCGGATTCCGTGCTCAGGCGTCGAGGAGATACGGCAGGCCGTGAGCGTCACCCGGGAGTCGTCGCAGGCGTGCACCGCGCTGAACGACGACTCCGTCAGGTCGCCGGTGGCCATCCGGACCTCGGAACGGTCGCCCGCGAGCAGCGCGTTGGCCCGGCTGCCGGTCACCGAGGTGCCCTCGGCGGTCAGCCGGGCGGCCCCCCGGGCCACCAGACCCGAGCCGTGCGCCCGGTCGACCTGGCAGTCCACCAGCTCCGCGCGGCTCTCCCCGTCCGCGCTCACACCCGGCCCCGAGCCGTCCCGCACACGGCAGTCCCGCAGCAGGACGTCCCCCGTGCCGGAGACGGCGACCCCGTCCGTGCCGGTGCGCAGGATCTCGCAGCGGGCGAGCAGGACACCGCCGCGCGCGCTCTCCCGATCCGCCGGGTCCTCGGGCCGGGCCGAACTGCCCAGCACCCGTACGCCCTCGGCGGCCGTCTCCGTCACCCGGCAGTCCAGCGCGGCGAC
Organism: Streptomyces sp. NPDC001868; assembly: GCF_040297125.1. Lineage (NCBI taxonomy): Bacteria > Bacillati > Actinomycetota > Actinomycetes > Kitasatosporales > Streptomycetaceae > Streptomyces > Streptomyces sp. NPDC001868. The sequence continues at coordinate 48,608 of NZ_JBEOYO010000002.1, forward strand.
GGACGCCTCGTCCTCCACCAGCACACCGCTGCGGCCCGGCCCCGTGACCCGGCACTCGCGCAGCACGGCCCGGGCGGCGCCCCGTACCCGGACGCCGGACCCGGAGACCCGTCGTACGGTCAGCTCCGTGGCCTCGGCGGTCGCGCGGGAGCCGATGACGACTCCGGTGCCCTCGACGTCCTCGACCACGACCCGGGTCAGCCGGGCCGGGCCGGTGGTGTTGAGGTGCACGGCGGCCAGCTCCGCCCCCGCGACCCGGCAGTCGGTCAGGGTGAGCGACGCGTCGCCGCCCGCCTCGATCCGGCCGCCGGAGACCTCGCAGCGCTCCAGCTCCAGATCGCCGGCGCTCACCAGCACCGTGGGCAGCGCCGGGTCCTGGCCGGTCAGGACGAGGCCCTCGACCCGCACGCCCGGGGCGGCGGCCTCCAGCACGGGCCGGCCGGGGGACGCGGCCAGCAGCCGTACGGCGTGCTCCGGGCCGTCCTCCGGCAGCAGGCGCACCGCGCGGTCCAGGAGCAACTGCTCGACGTACTCGCCCGGGGCGATACGGATCTCGTCGCCGTCGCGGGCGGCGCGCATCGCGGAGGCGATGCTGCGGTGCGTGCCGCGGCCCTTGGGGGCGACCCGGTGCACGGTGGAGGTGGGGGTCACAGGAGTTCCGTTCCGTCGGGGAGGGCGGCCGGGTCGAGGGTCAGCGGCTGCGGTGCGGTGGGTGCCGGGGCGGTCGGCGCGGTGGGTGTGCCGCCCGAGGGCGGGAAGGCGCGGGACGGCTGGATGTTGGCCGTGTCCTTGTTGTTGAGCCCGTAGTTGAGGGTGCCCGCGCCCAGTGCCTCGGCGGCCTGCCAGATCAGCTCTCCGGGGCCACCGCGGTGGAAGATCCGAGAGCCGGCGGTGGCGTGCCAGGTGTAGCGCAGGAGTCCGCTGGTGACGCCCGCGAAGGCCGAACCCGCCGCGCCCCAGGCTCCGGCCTCAAGGGCTTCGAGGCCGGTGCGCTTCTGCCCGTTCACCCCGAACACGGCCGCGTTGACGGTGTTGTTGACGAATCCGGTGAGGACACCGACGCCCAGGTTGCTGAAGAAGTCGTAGGAGCCGGAGCGCCAGCGGGTGGGGTTCTCGAACACGGTCCACTCGCCGTTCCAGTCGTCGCTGGAGGCGAGGGGGTGGCGGTGCCAGTCCTGGCCCTGGTCGAGGTTGGTCAGGCCGTACTTGAGGTAGCCGAGGCGGGTGGTGTCGTAGGCGATGTTGACGCCGACGCGGATGCCGCCGCCGATGGCGCCGTTGAGGGCCGCCCGCTGCAGGGCCGTGATCGGGTCGAACCTGGTGTTGCCGAGGTCGGCGGTGATGGCGGAGACGGCGAAGCTGGTGCCGAACTCGATGAGGTAGCCCATGGTGAAGTCCGTGACGGCCTTGCGCAGCTGGTGCCGCCACATCGGCATCGCGGCCGAGGAGCCGTCCTCGACGCCGGTCCAGATCTCGTGGAACACATCGCGGAACTCACGGTTGAGGCCGCGCAGCTCGGTCGTGTAGCCGCGGAAGTCCACCTCGCGTCCGATGAGCTTCCAGCTGCGGTGCCCGTCGAGACCCACCTCTCCGCCGACCTTCGGCAGGCTGCTGATCTCCGGCAGCTTGGCGATGTCGAAGTTCGACCAGCGGCCGAAGGCGTCGGTGGCCCAGACCCGTCCGGTGATGGTGCGCTGGGCCACCATCCGGCCGTCCTGGTACTCGCGCCACTGGTTCCACAGCGACTCCGACTCCCGGAAGCGGCCCTCGACACCCTCCACCGGATCCCGGCGGTGGAGCACCTTGCCCATGTCGAACTCCTGCCAGACCTCCCGGTTCACGGTGGCGGAGACATCCGGCTCGAAGTGGCGCGCCGACCGGGAGAGGAGATCGGACAGGGTGATCCGGCCGGGGTCAACGGGAGGTGCGACGGCCGGCCGGTTCACCGTGTACGCGTACTCGCGGACCCGGCCGCCGTCGCGGAACCGTACGACCTCGGTGCCGATGTGGTCGCTCCAGCGGCCCCCCGCGAGGTCTTGGTAGGTGCGTATGCCCTTGGAGTCGACCGTGCCGTCGGCGCCGGTCTTCTGCCAGGACCAGGTGCCGTCGGACCCCCGGGTGGCGTCGACCCAGACCGAGCCGTCGCCGGTGGCGTTGCGCTCCCGGATCGCGTCGCCCCGCCGGCCGTTCGGCAGCCTCTCGAAGTCGATGAAGGAGTCGTCCCAGGTCCGGGTGCGCACCAGCGAGCCGCGGTTCTGGATCCGGACGCCCTCGCTGACCTGGCCGTCCGGGCCGGTGGCCGTCCAGGTCCAGCGGTCCTTGCGGGGGTCGCCGTGGGACTCGACGTACAGATCGCCCCAGTGGTCGCGGCGGCCGGTGATCTGCAGCTGGGTGTTCTTGTCCACCCAGACCCCGGAGACGTCGTCGGCGCCGATGCCGCGTGCCGGGTTCTCGCCGAGGTACTCCCGCACACCGGTGCCCTGCGAGCGCAGGGACAGCAGTTCGTTCCCGGCCGCGTCCTCGAACACGTCCACGAAGCCACCGTCGGCGGAGACGTACCGCGTGCCGGTGGTGCCGCTCTTGGTGTCCAGCCAGGGCAGCTCGTACGCGTCCGCCGTGCCGTTCCACTTCGGGGCCGGGCCCCACTGCTTGGGATCGACGGCGCTGCGGCCCACCTCGACCACGTTGCCGTTCTCCAGGGTGCGGGTCTCCCGGACGACCCGGCCGAACTGGTCGATGTCCTGCCAGCCCCGGCCGCCGTGCGCGGCCAGCCGGACGCCCCGCAGCTCGCCGCCGTCCGCGGCGGTCTCCGTCCACTTGGACACCTGGAACATGGAGTCGCCGGTGAAGAAGTTCCGGAAGAAGCCGTCGAACCGGCCGTGGCCCGCGCGCGGGTACCAGGCCGCCGCCGGGAGGCGCTGGTCGGAGATCCGGGTGACATGCAGGGTGCCGCCGTCGGCGAGCTGCGTCATCTCCTCGGTGAGTTCGTCGATGAAGTCGATCGGCTTGTTGTTCGGGCCGACGGCGGTGTGGACCAGGGGGTTCGCCCGCATCCCGCCGGGGGCCGGGCCGGACAGCACCGGGTGCTCCAGATACTGACGGGAGCCGTGGTAGCCGTCCAAGGGCCAGACGTCGCCCCGCCGCTGGGCCACGGCCTGCTGCCCCGTGGCCGGGTCGAGGTAGGTGTCCTTGTAGCCGATCCGGGTCCAGGACCAGTCGCGGGTGCCGTGCAGCACCTCGGTGCCGTCCTTGTCGAAGCGCGTCCAGACCCAGGTGCCCTCCGCGTTCTTCTCCGCCCGGATCAGACCGCCGTCGAGGGTCTTGGTGTACGTCCGCACATCGAGGACGTCCATCGGAGCCCAGCGGTACGGCAGGGTGTCGTGGAAGGTCCTGCGGTCGCCGTCGAAGATCCGCTCCCCGGCCCGCAGTTTGTTCCCGGCCTCGTCGAACTCGGTCCAGCGGGCCCGGCCGGTCCGGTCCAGATCGAGGTGGAGGACATGGCCGTCGCCGAGGACCTCGCGCTCGAACAGCGTCACCTGGCCCTCGCCGACCAGCTTGACCTGCCCGGTGGCGGACCTCTCCAGTCCGGCCGTGTCGAAGCGGCCGGTGAGCGGGGTGCCCGAGGAGTCGAGCCGTACGGCCTTGCCGGTCGCCTGGTCGATCTTCCAGTACTGGCCGTTGGTCCTCCCGCCCTTGACCCGTACGGCGACGGTCTCCTCCACCAGCCTGCCCGCCTGGTCGAACACCGTCCGCTCCAGGGGCTGGGCGCCCTTCCCGGTGGGGATCAGGGCGATCCGGCCGTCGTCGAGCGACTCGGCGCGGAAGCCCGGCAGTTCACGGCCCGCCGGGTCCAGTACCCGCGGTACGCCGCCGGGGGCGTCCGCGTCGAAGCGCAACATGCCCCGGTCGCCGGGCAGCGGGACGTCATGGAGGGTGTGCACGCCCTCGGGGCCGTAGTGCCAGTGCGTGGTGCCGGCCGCGTCGGTGACGGTGAGGCCGCCGTGCGGGCCGGTGCCCGGGGCGACCGTGAAGAGGTCGTCGGCGGGGCGGGCGCCGGCGAAGTCGACCGAGGTGGCCGTCCACGGTCCGCCGTCCGCCGAGCGGCCGGTGACCCCGAGCTTCAGCCCGTCCAGGTCGGCCGGGCCGCCCCGCAGGAACACCTCCTGGTACACCAGCCCTCGGTTCGCGTCGAAGCCCAGCGTCACGTCGGAGGGGGTGTGGTGCACGGTGTAGCGGCTGCCGCCGGGCCCGCCGTGCGGAGTCGGTGTGACGGTGAAGTCGCCGAGGACACGGCCCGCCGGGGGGACGGCCTGGAGGTCGTCGAGGCGGGTCGCGAGCGGCAGGTTCAGATAGTCGCCGAGGGTGGTGACGGCCTGGCGCCGCAGCCCCAGCCGCGCCTGTTCGGTCATGGCCCGCAGCTGGTCGCCCAGCAGCCCCGGGCGCAGCCCGAGCCTGTCGAGCGACACGGCCGCCTCGTCGGCGAGCCGCTGGAGGCCGGGCAGGTCCAGCCCCTGGAAGGCGTGGGAGTCGGGCGCCGCGTGCAGGAAGTCCATGGCCCCGGCGATGCCGGACAGGTCGGCCGGGGCGACCTCCGGCGCCGTGGGCAGGCCCGAGGCCTCGTCGAGCGTACGGTCGAACATGCGGGCGAGGTCGGTGTCGTCCAGGGTGCCGCCGACATCGCCGACATCGCCGAAGTCGCCGAGTTCGTCGAGCCGGATCGGTGCCGCGTCGGGCCCGGCGCCCTCCGTGAAGCGCAGGAACCCGGAGCCGTCCGGGTCCGGCAGGTCGCGCAGGGCGAGGCGGCCGGTGTGGTCGAAGTGGAAACGCGACCCGGTGATCGTGTCGGTGATGGTGAAGCCGCTGGGCAGGCGCTCGGCGAGCGGGCCGGCCGTCGGCGTGAACCGGACGGAACCGGCGGCACCGGTGGGCACCAGCAGATCGACATCGATCCGCCCCGCGCCCTGCGCTCCGGGACCGACCGTCACATGGACCCGGATGCCGTCCGGCAGCCCGTCGACGCCGAGCACGGTCTCCCGCCCGAGGAAACGGCCGTCCGGCCCGAAGGTGAACCTGGTCGTGCCGGCCGGGTCGATGACGGCGAACCTGCCGCTGTCGTCGAGCAGTTCGACCGTGAAGTCCGAGGCGCGCACCGGTCCGGTCCCGCCGGGGGCACGGTCGGCCAGGTCCAGCCGGAACGCGCCCCGCGGTGCCTCGTCGGTCGCCGGGAGGCGGGTCACCCGCAGGTCGAACTCCGTCAGTTCGTCCACCCCGGACAGCGGCACACGGATCGGCTCGTCCGCGCCCCGGAGCTCGTCGTCCGTCCGGCGGAGGGCGTCGAGGCGTGCCCGCAGGGCCTCCAGGTCGGTGTCCGGCAGGTCGCCGAGTTCCGAGAGGGCGTCGGTGCGCGGCGAGTCGGGGCCCATGACGCGGTTCAGTTCGTCGGCGGACAGGGGCCGTACGTCCTGGGTCAGGTCGTTCCAGAGGTCGTCGACGAGCGACTGTTCCGCCGAGCCGAGGCGTCCCGGTTCGGGGAGGAAGTCGGTGCGCGGGGCGTCCAGGTCCGTGAGGCGGCCGAGGTCGTCCAGGGGGCCTCGTACGCCGCCCGCCTCGTCGAGCGTACGGGCGAAGATCCCGGCCACATCGCCCAGGTCACCGGCGAAGTCGCCCAGGTCGCCGAGCTCGTCGAGCCGGACCGGCGCGGTGCCGGGGGCGGCGTCCTCGGTGAAGCGGAGGAAGTCGGAGCCGTCCCGGGCGGGTACGTCCCGGATCGCGAGGCGGCCGCTCGCGTCGAAGTGGAAGCGGGCGCCGGTGACGGTGTCGGTGACCGTGAAGCCGTTCGGCAGCCGTCCGGCGAGTGAGCCGTCCATCGGGCCCAGCCGGAAGGAACCGGTGAGGTTCGACGGGCCGGTCAGTTCGAGCACCCTGGTCGTGATCCCGCCCGTTCCGGGGGTGATCGTCACCTTGACGCCCAGACCTGCCGAGCCGTCGATGCCCGACAGGGCGAGCGGCAGCTCCTGCCCGCGCAGGGTGCCGCCGGGTTCGAACCGCCACACCGCCGTGAGCCCGCCCGAGTCCGGCACGGGCACCCGCACGGTCAGCTCGCTCAGCGATCCGGTCGCGTCCCTGACCGGCGTGAGCGTCGCACCCTGGACGGGCATCCCGTCGGGGCCGACCACCCTCGGCATCGGGTCGAGGGCGTCGTCGGTCAAACGCAGCGCCAGGTCGGTGCCGGACAGCGGCAGTTCCCGGTACTCCAACTGCCCCAGCGCGTCGAACTGCCAGCGCACACCGCCCTGCGGACCCGTGATGCCCAGCCCGCCGCCCTCGCGGAGGGTGACGTTCACGTTCTCCAGCCGTACCGGGCCGCCGGGGGCGCCGAAGTCCAGCACGTCGATCCGGAACGAGGCCGGCGCGAGATCGGTCGCCGGGAACTCCGTGACCCGCAGCCGCAGATTCGTCAGCTCGTCCGCGCCGGACAGGGCGACGCCGTCGAACCGGGACGGATTCACCGGCGTCGGGAAGCCTTCGGCCGGCGCCGACGCGAACCGGGCGTCGAATCCGGCGGGTTGCGGCGGGAGATCCGTACGCGGGAGGTCGGGGAGCGGGAGCCGGTTCAGCGAGCCGGCCTCTCCGAGCTGACCCAACTCGCCCAGGCGGCCGAGATCGCCGACGTCACCGAGGCGGCTGACGTCACCGAGGCGGCCGACATCGCCGACGTCACTCAGCCGGCCGAGGTCGCCCGCCTCCCCGAGTCGGCCGAGGCCGCCCAGGTCATTGAGCCGGCCGAGGTCGCCCAACTCCCCGAGCCGGCCGAGGTCGCCCAACTCCCCGAGCCGGCCGAGGTCGCCCGATTCGCCCAGGCTGCCGAGGGGCGACGGGGAGCCCACCGTCGTGTCCGGCACCGGGGAGCCGGACGCGTCCAGGCGTATCGGCGGCGCCCCGTCCGCCGGAAGGTCCACGAACCGGCCGCCCCGGTCGAACAGGAAGCGCCCCCCGGTCGCCGTGTCGGTCACCGAGAAGCCGCCCGGCAGCCGCTGGGCGAGCTCGCCGTCCAGCCGTACGACATCGAAGGCGCCCTCGCCCAGGCCCGGCACGGTCAGCCGGTGGGTCGGCGACTGGGCGCCGCCCGGGAGCTGGGTGAACGTGGTGGTGAGCCGGGACCCGGTCAGCGGGCCGCCGACGGGGCCGGACAGGGTCAGCTGCTCGGACAGCCGTGTCCCGTCCAGGTCGAAGCGGCCGATCCAGGCACCGTCGGGCGACTCCACCCGCACACCCGTGACGACGCCCAGTGCACCCCTGACCGGCTCGACGGTCGCCCCGCCGGGCAGCGGCATCCCGTCAGAACCGACCACGCGGGGCAGGGACCCCGGCCCCGCCACGGCGTCGAAGCGGACGAAGCCGTCGCCGACCGGGAGCCGGAGGTCGGTGAACTGCCGGACCTCGTCGGCGCCGAACACCAGCCGGATGTCCCCGGCCGCGTCGGTGAATGTGAACCCGCCGTCCTCCAGCGGGGTGCGCTGCCACTCCAGCCGGAAGCCGGTGGCCCCGGCGAAGTCCGCCGGGTCGACCACCACGGTCTCGACGCGGGGCGCGGGCGCGTCGAAGCGGTCGAAGGTGAACTCGTCCGACAGATACCCGAGATCGCCCACCTGGCTTCCGACCTCGTCCAAGGCGTCGGCCCCGTTCAGGGAGCCGAGGTCGTCGAGAGCCCGGGGCTCGCCCAGGTCGAGCTGGTCCAGGAGTCGCAGCTGGTCGTCGAGGGACAGGCCCTGGAAGTCCAGCGCGTTGAGGCCCGAGGTGCCCTCCCCGGCGCCCTTCGGAGCCAACGCCAGTTCGGGGAAGGGGTTGTTGCCCCCGAAGTTGGGGTTGGGGATCCATTCGAGGAGGTTGTGCTGGGCGTCCAGCCGGTACGCGCCACGGATGAACTCCGAGGCGATACCGCCGGGGAAGGCGATCTCGTTCTCGGACGCCCAGCCCGACGCCCGCCAGGCGTCCGTTCCCATGGAGCGTTCGAAGGTCCTGCCCACGTCGATACCGCCGGAGGCCTCGATCTCGAACTTGAAGATGCCGTCCCAGACGAGGTTCCGGTCCGTGGTGGTGCTCAGGAACGCCGACGGCTGGCCGGTCCTGACCATGACGTCGAGACTCGTCTCCAGGGGGTCGCGGACGGTGAACCCCTCGCTGAAGATCTGGTCGAGGGGGCGCTTGCCGCCGATACGCCACAGCGTCTCGTCGGTCTCGCGCCACACCGGGGGCGGTGTGATGGTCTGGAGATCGACGGAGCGGTCGGCGGCGAACGCCAGCCGGTCCGGCTGCCGCGGCGAGGGCAGGACCACCTCGTCCAGGCCCGTCCCCGGCAGCCGGGGGAGCGTGACCGATCCCGGATCGCCGAGGACCGCAGGACGGCCGTCGGCGCCGAACCGGGTGACGACGCCCTCGGGGGTGGTGACCGTGAAGACTCCGTCGGCCATTCGCACGTCGACGTCGGGGACGATTCCGGTGTCCGATCTGAGCACCCAGGTGACCGCCGGCCCGGGCTCCATGGTGATCCACTGCCCTGTGGGCCGCCCGAGGTCGTCCAGCAGCCGGAGCTCACCGGTGGGCAGTGCGGCCCCCGGGCCGTCGACGCGGGCCATCATCACCGTGATGTCCCGGCGGACCGTGTCCAGGTTCATCCCCAGCCGGTCGAACGCGATCCTGGACCGGTCGAAGTCGAGTCGCGCGGCGCTCAGATCAAGCTCGGCCTTGGCGCGGCTCAGCGGCGGTACGTCGGCCAGTCCGTCGAGTTCGCCGAGTCCGCGTCCGGCGGTGTCCAGCTGGAGCTGGGTGGTCTGGGTTCGCACCCAGGCCTGGAAGCGTTCCGTGGCGAGCTTGCCGGTGGCCCCGCCGGTGACGATGTCCCGCAGGGTCAGCGGGGTGAACGTGGTGCTCCTGGTGACCGGGGTGCTGAGGTCCGTCCGGACCGGCCCGAGGCCGAGCAGCTTCCGTGCGCCGCGGGAGGCGTCGGTGGTGTCGGGGATCAGCCGGGTGAGGTCGTCGAGCCTGATCCCCAGGTCGTCCAGGCCGTCGGCGCCGGTCGCCGAGTTCCAGGTCGGGACCCGGGGGTCGGCCGGGCCGAGGACGTCGACCCGCACCCCGTCCTTCAACCGCACCCGGACGTCCACCGGATCGGTCTTCCCGACCCGCAGGACGACCCCGTCCGGAGCGACGTTCACCAGGTCGATCTCGCCGTCCAGGATCCTGCCCACCTGGAACTCGGTCAGTCCGCCGAGCCTGCCGTCGAAGCTCAGCTCCGCCAGATCCGACAGCTCGTCCAGGGGCTTGAGCAGCCCGGTCCCGGTGCGCTCCACGCCCGTCAGCGCGTCGAGGTCCCGCAGCTGGTCGAGCGTGGTGCGCGGGGGCGGCAGGGTGAGGGGGGAGCCGGGGGTGAGGGCGCCGCCGAACTCGTCCACCTGGTCGAACAGGGTGAGCGTGGGGCGCAGCCGAGGGGGCATCAGATCGTCGCCCACCCGGCTCGTCACGGGGTTCAGCACGCCGAGCCGCTGTCCGCCGGGGACCGTGCCGACCGGGAGGCCCACCGTGCCGAGGGTGTCCAGGGTGTCGAGCCGGACGCCCAGGTCGTCGAGGCCGGCCGGCATCCGGGGGGCGCCCGGGCCGGTCAGGGAGCTGAAGGCGGGGGTGCGGGGTGTCGTCACGGCCGTCACCGGGATCGCGGCCAGCTCGTCGAGGGCGGCGTCGAACTCCGGGGTGCCGGGCACGGCGAGCCGTTCGGTGTCCGTACCGGTCACCGGGCGCAGGGTTCCGCCCTGGTCGAGATTGCGGCCCGTGAGGTTCGTGAGGTCCGCGGCCAGGGAGCCCGTTCGGGTGAGCGAGCCGACGGACCGGGAGGAGAACGACATGCCGCGGTCGACGAACCCCATACGGAAGGCGCCCCGGTAGCCGAACCGGGCGATCTCGGAGTACCTCATGGGCAGGAGCGCCGTCATCGTGAGCCGGCCGAGGCTCATCACCGTGAAGACACCGAGCCGTCCGGCCATGCTGCCGCCGACGAACGCGGTCGACTCGATGAAGTCGCGGGTCAGCGCGGACCGGCCCTGCCGCCACGCGCCCCGGGCGAATCCCCCCATGAGCCGCAGGGCCGACCCGAGCATCGCGGGCGTCTTGGACAGCACCCGGGGCAGCGCCATGAACCCGCTCGCGGCCCGGCCGCCGAGCCCGCCGCCGAACCGTACGAGGCCCTGTCCGGCCAGCGACAGGAACCGGCCGGGGGAGGTGAACAGCATCCTGCCGCCCCGGAACAGCAGCCGCCCGCTCGCGGAGAGGGCGCCGCCGAGGGCCTTCGTACCCGCCGTGGCCATGCGGGTCAGCCCGCCGAGGGTGGTGAGCCCCTTCGTCGACGGGAACAGGATGCCGAGGAAGGCCAGGCCCAGGCTGAGGGCGTTGCCGTTGCCCGTGGCGTAGTCGACGAGGGCCTTGGCGAAGAGCACCGCGCCCAGCCCGAACGCCACCAGCCCCAGCGGGCCGCCGATCACGGCCGCGACGAGGGTGATGACCAGCGCGACGATCTCCAGGACCTTGAAGAACGTCGACACGAACCGCTTCCAGAAGCTCTTCTTCGGCTTCTTCACGGGCCGCGACACCAACCGGGCCGCCTCGCGCAGGGTGTCCTCCAGGATCTTCGCCTCGGCCTGGATGGCGTCGATCTCGGCGTCCACCTCGCCCCGGGCGCGGGTCATCTCCGGATCGTTCTCGGCCAGCGGCTGACCACCGACCCGTTCCAGTGCGGCGACGGTGTCCGCGGCGTTCTCGGCCCGGTCCTGGGAGTCCCCGAGGGCGCGGGCGTAGCGGGCGGTGGCGTCGGCGGCCATGTCGAACGAGCGGTTGATGTTCGCCATGAACGTCTTGAGCTCGTCCTTGACGTACGTACGCAGCGCGTCCGCGGTCCGCCCCTCGAAGCCGCCGTCCTCCGCCTTGGCCAGCAGGGTGTCGAGGCCGCCGCTGACCCGCCCGGCGAGATCGCTGAGGCCGCGCAGCTCCTTGGTGATGCTGTCGACGACACCCGGATCCCCCGTCACCGGATTGCCGGTGAATCCGACTCTGCTCCACTCGTCGGAGGTGGCCAAGGAGTCCTCCAGGTGGTCCGGGACTTGGGGTACCGAAAGCAGACGTACCGAGGCGGCTCCGGAGTTCAAGAAAGTGGCGCACGCCACAGTTCTCGCCGGTCAGCGCGGTGCGGACGAAATCTTTTTGAACCATCCGGACCCGAGTCCTCGTCTACAGGGCGGCTCGGCACGGACACGACGCTTCACGGCACGCACGGCACGGCACTGCACGGACACGACGCTTCACGGCACGGACACGACGCTTCGGGGAAAGGACGGCGGACATGGTGCGCGTCTCCTACGACTACGACCTGATGACCGTCCTCGCACGCCATCTGTGGCACCTCCGCGACGAACTCGACAACGCCTCGAAGACGGACAAGACGTTCGCGGTCGGGGACATCGGCCCGCGCCGGGAGACGGCCGAGGCACTGGAGGACTTCTACGGCGCCTGGAAGAAGTCCTTCGGTGAGGGCTGGCAGGCCATGACGGACCTCGGCAACCTCCTCGACAGGGCGGGCAAGGCCTTCTACGACCAGGACGCCTCCCACGCCGCCGGCGCGGCCCAGCAGGTCACCGCCCAGGTCCGCGACCAGGCCGGCCGGCAGAACGAGATCCGCAAGCAGGCGCTGGCCGGCAAGCTCCGCGCGGACGAGGCCAGAAGACTGGAAGCCCGCTACAAGACCCAGCAGGCGCGTCTGAAGAAGGAACAGGACGCGCTGGTCGAGAAGCGGAAGAAGCTCGACGAGCGGACCGCGGCCCAGCAGAAGCGGCAGGAAGAGCTGAACCGGGAGCAGGAGGAGCTCGCCGCGAGGCGGGAGCCCCTGCTGAAGGAGCAGGACGAACTCCAGGCCAGACAGCAGCGGCTGTGGCAGGAGGAGAAGGACCTCCTCAAGGAGCGCGAGGAGAAGCTCCAGGTCAAGCGGGACGAGCTGCAGAAGGAGTACGAGGCCCTCCGCGCCGAGCAGGAGCCCCTGATCAGGCAGCAGGAGGAACTCCAGCGCGAGCAGCTGCGGCTGTGGGAGGACGAGAAGGCCCTCCGCGCGGAGCAGGACGCGGCCCTGCAGAAGAAGGTCACCGCTCTGGAGGCGGAGCAGAAGGCCTACGACGCCAAGCAGGACGTTCTGGAGGAGAAGCAGGAAGCCCTGTGGGAGGAACGGCGGACCCTCCAGGGCAAGGACGGCGTCACCCAGGCCGAACTCGATGCCTGGCAGCGCAGACAGGACGCCCTGGACAAGGAGCGCGACGACCTGTGGGAGTCCGAGGGCAAGGGGCTCGCCGGGCGCTGGGAGGCGCTGGAGCAGGAACAGCGCGACCAGGAGAAGGCGTTCGCCCCGCTCCGTGAGCGGCAGAAGGAACTCGACGACGAGCGTGCCGCGCTGAGCCGCGCCCAGGAGCCCCTCTCCGAGCGGCAGGACGAACTCCAGGCCCGGCAGAAGGACCTCTGGGCCCTGGAGAAGTCCACCCAGAAGGAGGTCGAGGACGCCCTCAAGGCCGAGCGGGACGACCTGGACGCCGATCGCGCCGACCTCCAGACCCGGCTGGACCCCCTGGACCGGGAGTCGGACGACCTGCAGGCCCGCCAGAAGGAGCTGTGGGACGACCAGGCGGAGAGCGACAAGGAGCAGACCGCGCTCACCGAGGAGGAGAAGCCCGTCCAGCAGCGGCAGCAGGACCTCCAGGACGGCTTCGGCGAGGAGTACGACAAGCTGCGCGACTGGGACCCGGACAAGGACGCCGACGTCGGCCGGCTCCGGGGCATGCGCGGCCAGCTGGACGATCTGCCCGACGAGGCCTTCGTCCCCAAGGGCTACACGATCCAGGACGGCAACAGCACCACCACCGTGTCGTACCAGCTCGACGAGAACGGTGAGATCAAGGTCGACAGGAACGGCGACCCCGTCGAGACGACCACCACCGTCACCAACAAGAACACGGGCCTGACGTACTCCGAGACGTACCACCCGCTGTCCGGGGACGGCGACTCCGTGACCACGATCCGCAGCTCCGACGGCTCGGTCACCAAGGTCTACATGGACTCCTCGCCCGAGGGATCACCCGACGGGTGGATGAAGCGCTACGTCACCGACGGGACCGGCCGGGACACCCTCCAGATCTGGACCAAGCGGCCGGACGGTGACTGGGAGCTGACCATGGACAAGGAGGAGTACCTCAACTCCGAGGCCGGCAAGGAGGACCCCCAGCAGCGGCTGGACCGGCCCCCCGCCTATCTCACGGTGGAGAACCCGCTGGTCGACTCCGGCGGCCGGCCCTCCGGCTCCACCGCCCCGGGGACGACGACCACCGTGCAGGAGGGCGTCACCCGGACCGACTACACGGGTGCGGACGGCTCCGTGACCAGGGTCGTCACCAACGAGAACACCGGGACCCGCTTCGTCGCCGACGCGAGCAACGAGGTCCAGGAGATCTGGCAGCGGGCCGACGACGGGACCTGGTACCTGAGGGAGTCCGTCACCCAGCACGAACGCAGCAGCGCCGAACCACCCCTCGGAACACTCGGCGAGAACTGGCGCTGACCCCCCCCCACCCGGAGCGGCCCCGCCGCCGCACCCCACCCCCAAGCTCCCCGCGTGCGCGCTCCCCGCCTCGCCGGGTCCGTCAACAGAGAACGAGGTGCACCATGCCGAAGAACGTCATCGACGACGAGGAAATCGAGAGCACTGCCAAGAAGCTCGACTCAGCCGTCAGCGACACACTGGTCCCCCAGCTGTCCTCGCTCCAGGCCGAGGTCGAGAACCTGCTCCAGGGAGGCCTGCTGCTGACGGCGACCAGCCCGAAGATGCAGACGTCCTACGCGAACTTCAACAAGTCGCTGACCGAGGCCGTGAACAACATCACGCAGTTCTCGAAGCAGTTCCGGGACATCTGCAACGCCGTCAACAACCTGGACTCGCAGATCGCCGGCGGCATCCCCAGCTGAGCCCGAACCACCCCGAACCGGGACGCCGGCCCGGATTCCCCCTCCGTCGGTGTCCCTTTCGCAGGGGTGTCGGTCCACTCCCCCGGACCGGCACCCCTGTTCGGTTTTTCGGACAACTCATCGGTAACCTCAGGTTCCTCTCAGGAACCCTTGAAAGCTACAGAAGCGCTCATAGACTCCCCCTTGCGGAACCTCACGTTCCACCCATGAATCGTGAGGTCGCCCCGGGTACATGTGCTCAGCCCTGCCCAGCCAACGCCGCGTTCGCGGCGCCCGACCGGACCGGCACAGAGATTCACGCCGGCCCAGGGGGAATCCATGAGAACGTCCACGCCCAGTCCTGTCGCGACCGGGAGCGCTCCCGCCTCGGGCGAAGCACCGCCCGACGGCGACGGCTCCATCCGCAGACTCTACGAAGAGCACCACGGCCCGCTGCTGCGCTATGTCTCCGGACTGATCCGCGGTGACCGCCAGCGAGCCGAGGACTTCGTCCAGGAGACCCTGCTCCGTGCCTGGCAGAGCACCGCGAGCCAGCCGCCGGACTGGTCGCCGTCGCGGGCCTGGCTGATGCGGGTGGCGCACAACCTGGTGATCGACTGGGCCCGGCGCGAGCGGCCGCACAACGAGGTCGCCCACGAACACGCCCTGGAGCACCACACCGGGACCGTGGACCCGATGAGCCAGGCCGTCCAGCGCCGCTTCATGGTCCACGCCCTCTCCCGGCTCTCGCACCCCCACCGCGAGGTGCTCTTCTACGTCTACGTCCTCGGCTGCACCGGCACGGACGCCGCCGACGCCCTCGGCATACCGCCGGGCACGGTCAAGTCCCGCACCCATCACGCGATACGGGAGCTGCGCCGGCGGCACCCGGAGCACACGCTGGCGGCGGCATGACCACGCCCGCCGTGCCGGGTCCCGGCCCGGCCGAGTCGCACCCCGCCGCCCACGACCCGGCGTACGGCTCGGTCCTCGCGCTGGGGAAGCCCGACGAGTCGCTGCTCACGGTCCTCATCGTCGCCGCGGTCGTCCTGCTGCTCCTCTTCCTGCTGCTGCGGCACCTGGTGCGCAAACGGGGCGGCTGGCGGCGCTTCCGGCGTCGTGTCGGCCGTGAACTGACCCTGACCCGGCGGGCGTTCGGCGAACCGCTGCGCGGCTACCGGCGCCACCGGCGCGGCGTGCGCGCCCTGGCCCGTCATCTGTCCGACCCCCGGGGCGGCCTGCTCGTACGGCGGCTGCTGGACGCGGCCGCGACGGCTCTGGCCGAGGCGCCCGGGGCCGTGCCCCACGCCGTGCGCACGGAACCCGGGCTCGTGGCCGTACAGATCGCCGCCCGCCCGCTGCCCGAACCCCCCGCCCCCTGGGAGTGGTCGGACGAGCCCGGCCCGCAGCGGTGGGAGCTTCCCCTCGCGGAGGCGGACGGGCTGCCGCAGGGCCGCCCGCGCACCGGTGCGCGGATCCGTCCGCTGCCGGTCGCCCTCGGCATGGCGGACGACGCCTGTGTCCACCTCGATCTGACCGCCGGACCACGGCTGATCACCGTCGAGGGCGACACCGCCGCCCGGGGCCGGCTCCTCCAGGCCCTGGCCGCACAGCTGGACCGGCCCGGCAGCGGGGCCTCGGTCACCGTCACGGACGGGGTCCATCCGCAGTACCGGGGGCAGCGGCTCGACGCCGTGCTGCGCGACCTGGAAGAGGCGGCCGAGGAGCCCGGGGACCTCGAAGGCGCCGGTGAGTTCGACGAGTCCGGTCGGGCCGCCACGACCGTGCTGGTCTGCGCCGCCCCCGGCCCGGAACAGGCCCGGCGGCTCGGTGCCCTGGCCGCCTCGGGCGCCGTCGTCTGTCTGATCGACGGCCGGGTGGCGGGGCACAGCTGGGCCCTTCGGGTCGACGGACGCGGCCGGGTGGTCGCGCCCGAGCTGGGGCTCGACGCGGACTCGGCCCCGCTGGGCGGAGCCGTCGCCGCCGCCGTCCGCGCGGACCGCCGTCGGCTGCGCCGCGAGTCCGCCCCGCGCCGGGGCACCCCCACGCCGCCCCGGCCGCACAGCCGGGAGCCGCGGGAGCCCGAGGAAACCTGGCGGATCGAGGAAGCCCGGCGGATCGAGGAAACCTGGCAGCCCGAGGAGATCCGGCAGGTCGAGGAAACCCGGCTGATCGAGATGACTTCGGCACTCGAAGAAGCCGAGGTCCGCCAGGAGGAGGCACCGACGCAGGTCCTCCCGACCCCGGAACCCGCACGGACCACCACCGGATCCGAACTGCTCGCCGAACCGGCCGCCGCCCGGAACCGCACCACCGCCGCGTCCTCCGGAGCCTCCTCCGGTGCCCGAGAGGACTGACCCGAGAGGGCTGACCCCCACCGCCAAAGCCCCGGCCCGCCACCGCCACAGCCCCGGCCCGCCACCGCCACAGCCCCGGCCCGGCCACCCCACCCGAACCGCCCACCCCCGAGCACCCCCAAGGGGAGCAGTGAAACTCCTCATCACCACGGTCGCCGACGGCGACGCCACCGGCCGTCAGGACGTGCTGCTCAGCGCGTCCGGGAACACCCCCGTCGAGGAGGTCGCCGCCCGTCTGGCCCGGTTGCGCGCCGGCGACACCGACGAGACCGGAACCCCGCCCGCCGCACCGGGACCGGCCCCGGCCTGCTACCTGGGCGACGAGGCCCTCGCCCCCGGCACCCCGCTGGCCGCCACCCGGCTGATGGACGGCAGCGTCGTCGCCCTCGGCGCCCCGCACCCGCCCGCGCCGACCGCCTACGGCCCCGAGCGCGAGGCCATGCCGCAGCCGCACCGGGCGGACCACGCACCGGTGGTCGAACTCCAGGTGGTGGGCGGCCCGGACGCCGGACGGGTCCACGCGCTCGGCCTCGGCACCCACGGCATCGGCCCGCAGGCGGACGCCGCCGTCCCGCTCGACGGCCGGAGCGTGCCGGGCGACGGCATCCGCGTGACCGTACGCCCGGACGGTTCGGCCATCGTGGAGCTGCCCGACGGCGGCCCGGCGGAGTTGTCCGTCCCCGAGCCGCCGGAGCACCGCGGCCGCCCCAACACCCCGCTGCTGCCGCTCGCCGAGCAGGACGAGGAGGACGAGCCGGAGGACGCCGCCGACGGCACCGCGGAACTCCCCGACGGCTGGGTGCTCTGGCCCGCCGGAGCGGAGGTGTCGGTCGGCGACCACCTGCTGCGGCTGACCGAACCGACCGCCAGGGACGCCGCGGTGGTGCCGTCCGAGGGCGGAGGCGGCCTGGACTACAACCGGCCGCCGCGCATCCTGCCGCACCTGGCACCCGAGCGGTTCCGGCTCCCCGGACCGCCCGATCCGCCCGGACGCAGGCCGATCCCGCTGCTCGTGGCCCTCGCCCCGATGGTCTTCGGCGTCAGCATGATGTTCTTCCTGAACTCGTACTTCTATCTGATCTTCATGTTCCTGTCGCCGGTGCTCATCGCCGCGAACTACGTCAGCGGACGACGGCAGGCCCGCAAGGACTACGAGGAGAAGTCGAGCGTCTACCGCCAGCGCCGGGCCTCGCTGGAGGAGGACGTCCGGCAGAAGGTCGCCACCGAACGGCGGCTGCGCGCGGAGAGCGCCCCCGACCCGGCGGTGGCCGGACTCTGGGCGGTCGGCCCGGGCCGCCGGCTGTGGGAGCGGCGCCGGGGCGACCCGGACCATCTGTCCCTGCGCCTCGGCACCGCCCCGCAGCCGTCCCTGCTCGGCATCGACGACACCGCCCGCGAGGACAACCACACCGCCGTCCACTGGACGATCCCGGACGCCCCGGTCGGCGTCGACCTCGTCGAGAGCGGTGTGGTGGGCCTGGCCGGCGCGACCGGCCCGGTGCAGGCGCTGGCCCGCTGGATGACGGCCCAGGCCGCCGTCCTGCACACCCCGCGTGACCTGCGGATCGTCATCCTGACCGACAAGGGCGCCGAGGACTCCTGGCACTGGGCGCGCTGGCTGCCGCACTCCCGCGACGGCCTGCCCGGCATCCGCGGCGGCGCCGTGACCCTGATCGGCAACGACCCGGAGACGGTCGCCAACCGCGTGGCCGAACTGGTCTCCACGCTGCGCACCCGACAGCGGGCCGCCGAGTCCACCATGAGCAAGGCGCTGCTGAGCGAACCGGACGTCCTGGTGGTGATGGACGGCGCCCGGCGCCTGCGTGACGTGCCCGGCGTGGTCTCCATCCTCAAGGAGGGCCCGGGTGTGCGGATCTTCCCGCTCTGCCTGGACCAGGAGGAGCGGCTCCTGCCGGAGGAGTGCACCGCCGTCGTCCGCCACGAGAACCACCGGCTGACCCTGCGCCGCACCGGCCGGCCCGACATCACCGACATCCGCCCGGACCTGGTCGAACCCGAGTGGTGCGAGCGGGTGGCCCGGGGCATCGCCCCGATCCGCGACGTCACCCCGGACGCCTCCGAGGGCCTGCCCACCGAGGTCGGGCTCCTGGAACTCCTCGGCCTGCCCGACCCCAGCGGCGAGCAGATCGCGGCCCGCTGGGAGCGGCGGCCCGCCTCCACCGGCGTCCTGCTGGGCGCCGGCTACGACGGCCCGATCGCCTTCGACCTGGTCAAGGACGGTCCGCACGGCCTCGTCGCCGGAACCACCGGCTCCGGCAAGTCCGAACTGCTGCAGACCTTCGTGGCCACGCTCGCCGCCGTCAACCGGCCCGACGAACTCACCTTCGTCCTCGTCGACTACAAGGGCGGCAGCGCCTTCAAGGACTGCGTCGACCTGCCGCACACCCTCGGCATGGTCACCGACCTCGACAGCCACCTCGTGCAGCGCGCGCTCACCTCGCTGTCCGCCGAACTGACCCGCCGCGAACACATCCTGGCCGACGCCGGCGCCAAGGACCTCCCCGAGTACCAGGGCATGCGCCGCCGCACCCCCGAACTCGCGCCCGTGCCGAGGCTGGTGATCGTCATCGACGAGTTCGCCACCCTCTACCGGGAGATCCCCGACTTCATCCCCGGCCTGGTGAGCATCGCCCAGCGCGGCCGTTCCCTCGGCATCCACCTGGTCCTGGCCACCCAGCGCCCGGCCGGTGTGGTCAGCTCCGACATCCGGGCCAACACCAATCTGCGCATCGCCCTCCGGGTCACCGACGCCTCCGAGAGCATGGACGTCATCGACACCAAGGACGCCGTCAGTATCTCCCCGGCCACCCCCGGCCGCGCCCTCGCCCGCCTCGGCCACGGCACCGTCGTCCCCTTCCAGACCGCCTACGCCGGCACCCCGATGCCCGGCGCGCAGCCCACCCCCGAGCCCCATGAGCGGCGGCCCGCGGAGGAGTCCCGTATCCATGGCACCGAACTCCACTGGCAGCGCCTGGGCCGCGCCGCCGGACTGCCCGGCACGGCGGAGTCGGACCACGGCGACGACCCGGCGGCCGACACCGCCGACGACGTCCCCACCGACCTCAACGCCCTGGTCGCGGCGGTCTCCGAGGCGGCCGGACTCGCCGGCTGCGCCCCGCAGCCCAGCCCCTGGCTCCCGGCCCTCGGCCAGAACCTCCTGATCGACGACCTGCCCCAGCCCGACGAGAGCGGCGGCGCCCGCCTGGCCCCCGTCTCCTGGGGCCTGTCGGACCTGCCCGAGGCACAGGCCCAGCTGCCCGTCCGCCTCGACTTCGCCGAGTTCGGACACCTGTACGTCGTCGGCATCCCGCGCTCCGGCCGCTCCCAGGTGCTCCGCACGATGGCCGGCGCCCTCGCCCGGGGCCACTCCAGCGCCGACGTCCACCTCTACGGCATCGACTTCGCGGGCGGCGCCCTCACCGCCCTCGGCGTCCTGCCGCACTGCGGCGCGGTCGTGCCCCGGGGCGACATCGAGCGGCTGGAGCGGCTGTTCGCCCGTCTCGACGGCGAACTGGAACGCCGTCAGGAACTCCTCACCGAGCGGCACGCCGGCAACCTCACGGAACTCCGCGAGACCGTCGGCGCCGGCTCCCGTCCGCCCCACATCATGCTGTTCATCGACGGCTGGGACGCGCTGATCGAGGCCGTCGCCGACCACAACGGCGGCCGCCCGGTGGAACAGCTCAACCGGTTCCTGCGCGAGGGCGCCGCCGCGGGCCTGCACGTCGTCGCCACCTCCGAACGCGCCCTGCTCTCCGGCCGGGCCACCGCCCTCAACGACAACAAACTGCTGCTGCGCCTCAACGACAAGACCGACTACCACGCCGTCGGCAAGCGGGCGCGCGACATCCCCGACCTCGTCCTCCCCGGCCGCGGCTTCACCTCCGACGGCGGCACCGAGATCCAGGTGGCCCTGCTCGCCCCGGGCGCCACCGGCCAGGAACAGGCCGAGGCGCTGCGCGGCATCGGCGCCGAGGCCACCCGCCGCGACGCCGGACTCCCCGCCGACCGCCGGCCCGCCCGGATCGGCACGCTCCCGGTGAAGGTCACGTTCACGGACGCGTACGAGAAGGTGGGGGAGGAGTTCCGCAGGCCGATGTGGGGTCTGCTGGGCCTCGGCGGCGACGACGTCTCCCCGGTGGGCGTGGACTTCGCGGACACCTCACCCACCTTCTCGGTCGTCGGCCCGCCCGGCTCCGGCCGCAGCACCACCCTGGCCGCCCTCGCGGTCTCCCTGCTCGCCTCGGGCACCCGCCTGGTGATCCTCGCCCCGCGCGAGTCGCCGCTGCGCACCCTGGGGAGCCACCCCGGCGTACGGCTGATCACCGCGACGGAACCCACCGTCGAGGAGTTCACCGAGGCCCTGGAATCCGGCGCCGGACCCCGGGTGGTCATGGTGGACGACGCCGATCTGTTCGTCCTGCCGGACATCGACCAGAACCTCCGCTCGCTGGCCCAGTCCGGCCGGGACCACGGCATCGGCATCGTCGTCTCCGCCACCGGGGAGACCATGACGGGCGCGATGGGCTGGCTCAGCGCCCTGAAACGGCACCGCAAGGGCGTCCTCCTCGGCCCGCAGAGCATCCTGGAGGGCGACTTCATCGGCGCCCGCCTCGCCCACGCCCACCTGCGCGGCGGCCGCAAACCCGGCCGGGGCCTCACCGTCGACCAGCGTACCGGCGAACTGATCAACGTGCAGATCCCGGAGACCGTGCTCGACGCGGACGACACGGCCGACCCGGACGGCACGACGGCCTGACCCGTCCGGCGGACCGCAGCGCCTGGGGACGAGGGCTCCCCGGGCGCTGCCTTAGGCTTACGGAGTGACCAACAGCAGCGACCGGAGTCAGGCAGTGGGCGTCAAGACATACGAAGTGCGTACTTATGGATGTCAGATGAACGTCCACGACTCCGAACGCCTGTCCGGTCTCCTGGAGGACGCCGGATACGTCCGCGCTCCCAAGGACGCCGGCGAGGGCAACGCGGACGTCGTCGTCTTCAACACCTGCGCCGTGCGGGAGAACGCCGACAACCGCCTCTACGGCAACCTCGGCCGCCTCGCCCCGATGAAGACCGCCCGCCCCGGCATGCAGATCGCGGTCGGTGGCTGTCTGGCCCAGAAGGACCGGGACACCATCGTCAAGAAGGCGCCCTGGGTCGACGTCGTCTTCGGCACGCACAACATCGGCAAGCTCCCCGTCCTGCTGGAGCGCGCCCGCGTCCAGGACGAGGCCCAGGTCGAGATCGCCGAGTCCCTGGAGGCCTTCCCCTCCACACTGCCGACCCGCCGCGAGAGCGCCTACGCCGCCTGGGTCTCGATCTCCGTCGGCTGCAACAACACCTGCACCTTCTGCATCGTCCCGGCCCTGCGCGGCAAGGAGAAGGACCGCCGCACCGGCGACATCCTCGCCGAGATCGAGGCCCTGGTCGCCGAGGGCGTCTCCGAGATCACCCTGCTCGGCCAGAACGTCAACGCGTACGGCTCCGACATCGGCGACCGCGAGGCGTTCAGCAAGCTGCTGCGGGCCTGCGGAAAGATCGAGGGCCTGGAGCGGGTCCGCTTCACCTCCCCGCACCCCCGTGACTTCACCGACGACGTGATCGCCGCCATGGCCGAGACACCGAACGTGATGCCGCAGCTGCACATGCCGATGCAGTCCGGCTCGGACACGGTCCTGAAGGCCATGCGCCGCTCGTACCGCCAGGAGCGCTACCTCGGCATCATCGAAAAGGTCCGCGCCTCCATCCCGCACGCGGCCATCACCACCGACATCATCGTGGGCTTCCCCGGCGAGACCGAGGAGGACTTCGAGCAGACGATGCACGCGGTCCGCGAGGCCCGCTTCACCCAGGCGTTCACCTTCCAGTACTCCAAGCGCCCCGGCACCCCCGCCGCCACCATGGAGAACCAGATCCCCAAGGAGGTCGTCCAGAAGCGCTACGAGCGCCTGGTCGCCCTCCAGGAGGAGATCTCCTGGGAGGAGAACAAGAAGCAGGTCGGCCGCACGCTGGAGCTGATGGTCGCCGAGGGCGAGGGCCGCAAGGACGGCGCCACCCACCGGCTCTCCGGGCGCGCCCCCGACAACCGCCTCGTCCACTTCACCAAGCCGGACCAGGAGGTCCGCCCCGGTGACGTGGTGACCGTCGAGATCACGTACGCCGCTCCGCATCACCTGCTCGCCGAGGGCGCCGTGCTCGACGTACGGCGGACTCGGGCGGGGGACGCCTGGGAGAAGCGGAATGCCCTTCCGGCGGAGAAGCCGGTCGGTGTGATGCTGGGCCTTCCCAAGATCGGGGTTCCGGAGCCGTTGCCTGTGGCGACCACGGGTGGCTGCGGGGTCGGGCAGTAGCCGGGATCAGCTCGGGCCGGGCGGTCGTTCGCGGGCCGCGGGTGTGTGGGGGGTGTTCGCGCGGTTCCCCGCGCCCCTGACGGGCGCGACCCGCACTCCTCGGTCGTAGAAGTTACCCTGCGGATCATGCTTGTCGCCGCTGCCGTTTGTCCTTGTCCTCCGTTGCTCGTGCCCCAGGTCGCCGCGGGTGCCGCGCCCGAGCTGGACGGGGCGCGGGACGCCTGTGCGGACGCGCTCGGGGTGCTCGCCGCCGCACGGCCCGACCGGCTGGTGGTCGTCGGCCCCGCCGGACAGGACGCGTCGTATCCGGAAGGTTCCCGGGGCTCGTTCCGGGGCTTCGGTGTGGATCTCGACGTCCGCCTCGGGCGCGGGCGGACCGGCGACACGACGCTCCGGCTGCCCGCCTCCCTCGCCGTCGCCGCCTGGCTGCTCGACCGCGCGGGCTGGGCCGACGCCCCCATGGAAGGGCTCGGTGTGGCGGAACCGCTCCCCGTCGAGCGGTGTGTCCAGGTCGGACGGGAACGCGCCGGGTCGGCCGGCCGGGTGGCGCTGCTGGTGATGGGCGACGCCAGCGCGTGCCGCACGCTCAAGGCCCCGGGGTATATGGACGACCGCGCGGCCGGATTCGACGCGGAGGTCGCGAGGGCGCTGGCCGGCGCCGATGTCGAGGCCCTGCGGGCGCTGGACACCGGGCTCGCCCGCGAGCTCAAGGCCTCCGGGCGCGCCCCCTGGCAGATCCTCGCGGGCGCCGCCGAGGGCAGGGGCCTGGGCGGCAGCCTGCTGTACGACGACGCGCCGTACGGGGTGGGCTACCTGGTGGCCGCCTGGTCGTAGCTCGGCCACGACGGGCCTGGGCGTAGACCGGCCACGGGGCAACGTCGGCCGGAGACGGCGGACGGCCGGGAGTACGGGGTACTCCGCGGCCGTCCGACGACATGAACGTGTTCAGGAAGCCGGAGGCGGTGGTGTCGCGCCGCCACCCGGAGACGGGGGTGTGTGGCCGCCGCCCGAGGGCGGGGGCATATGGCCGTCGTCGTCCTGGTGCGCGAATCGGCCCATGGCGTGCTTCGCCTTGCCCGTGCCCGACTGGATCCTGTCGCTGTACTTGCCCTTGGTCCGCTTGTCGACCGTCTGCGCGGCCTTGTCGAGACCGTGATGGATCTTGTCCTCGTGCTTCTGCGCGAGGTGCGAGACCTTGTCCTTGGCCGGGGAGAGTTTGGATTTCAAATTATCCATCAGGCCCATGGTTCACCTTCCGCGCGGATGGGTCACTTGCGGGCGCCCTCACTGGCCTCGTTGTCGGCCGCCTGCTCGGCGGTCTGCTGCTTGGGGATCTCCACGTCGTCCGCCGCGTCCACGGCCTCCGCCACGGGCTCGGCCGACTCGTCCTCGGCCTTGGCCGTGGCCTCCGCCTCGGGCTGGGCGGCCTCGGTGGATCCCTTCGCCTCGTCCGACTCCTCTGCCTCCGCCTCGGTCTCGGCAGCCGGTGCGGATGCCGTCACGGCGGCCTCGTCCGCGTCCTTCGCCTTACGACGGAACAGTGAAAAAACGCCCATATCAACCTCAATGCTAATCATGCGGGCTAAATCCCGCGCTCTCCCGGAGCGTCCCATTGCGTCATCCGGGCCGCCGGCACTCGAATCCGGCGCTTCGAACTCGCAACACGCAACGACCCCGGCTCCCTCGCGTCACGTAGCTCGTTCGAGAAGAGGCCCCGACATTTGCGAGACTGGGGCGGTGAGTAGCGCAGTTCCCCCTCCCCGAGTCATCGCCGTCGTCGGACCGACCGCGGCCGGAAAGTCCGATCTGGGCGTTTTCCTCGCCCAGCGCCTGGGCGGCGAGGTGATCAACGCCGATTCCATGCAGCTCTACCGGGGGATGGACATCGGCACCGCCAAGCTGACCCCCGGGGAGCGCGACGGAGTCCCGCACCACCTGCTGGACATCTGGGACGTCACGGTCACCGCCAGCGTCGCCGAGTACCAGCGGCTCGCCCGCGCGCGCATCGACGCCCTGCTCGCCGACGGCCGCTGGCCGATCCTGGTGGGCGGCTCCGGGCTGTACGTCCGGGGGGCCGTCGACAACCTGGAGTTCCCCGGCACCGACCCCGAGGTCCGCGGCCGGCTGGAGGAGGAGCTGACCCTGCGCGGCTCCGGCGCGCTGCACGCCCGGCTCGCCGCCGCCGACCCCGAGGCCGCCCACGCGATCCTGCCGAGCAACGGCCGCCGGATCGTCCGCGCCCTCGAAGTGATCGAGATCACCGGAAAGCCGTTCACGGCGAACCTCCCGGGCCATGACTCGGTCTACGACACCGTCCAGATCGGTGTCGACGTGGCGCGCCCCGAACTCGACGAGCGCATCACCCGCCGCGTCGACCGGATGTGGGACGCCGGACTCGTCGAAGAAGTACGCGCACTGGAGGCGCAGGGGTTGCGCGAGGGGCGTACGGCATCGCGTGCGCTCGGCTACCAGCAGGTCCTCGCGGCGATCGCCGGGCAGTGCACCCTGGACGAGGCGCGAGCGGAGACCGTGCGTGCCACCAAGCGCTTCGCGCGCCGCCAGGATTCATGGTTCAGACGCGACCCGCGGGTGCATTGGCTCAAGGGGGGTCTCGACGACCTGACGGAACTCCCGCAGCTCGCACTGGCGTTGGTCGAACGACCGGTTACAGCCTGATCACGTCCTGGCATCGGGTCACTCCGGCGGTCATCCCGGCCTCCGGGGGCGTGCCATCATCGAGCTTCGATCGACCAAGTGGAGTCCGAGTTGGGAGGGCGCGTGGCGATGGAGGCCGGCCCTCGCGACACCGCACAAGGCACGGAGCAGGGCACCGCGGAGGACGTGGACCAGCTGGTTACCGAGGGGTACGCACTGGACTCCGACGGCGACCCGCTGAGCCCCGACGGCCCCGAGGACCAGACTCCCGACGGCGTGAGCGACGACGGACCGGAACCCGACGAGATGTCCGGCCCGGAGGTCGAGGTCGAGCTGCGCCCCCAGCGCAGGCTGCGGCTCTGGCAGCTCGCGCCCATCGTCGGCCTCGCCGCGGTCGGCTCCCTGATGTTCGCCTTCCCGCTCGCCTTCGAGTTCGGTGACGGCGGTGCCGTGGTCGCCATGCTCGGCCTGCTGATCTGCGCCACCGCGGCCGGCTGGGGCATGATGGCCGCCCGCCGGGTCGGTTACACGTGGCCCGGCCTGCCCGCCCGCGGCTCCGGCCGCCGCCCGGACTGGCGCCTCGTCCTCGCCTACGCCCTGATCCTCGCCGCGGTGGCCTTCCTGGCCGTATGGCGAGTGGCCCGGCTCCGCTAGGAAAGCCGCGCAAAGGAGCGCCCCGTTAGGGGCGCGGGGAACTGCGCGACCAGCCACGACGCACCAGCACGGACCCTCGAACCGCAAGCCCTCCCAATGCCCTTCCACGGCCTCCCAGCGAATCGCTCCCGTAACATCGAGGAATGAGCACGCGGATCGCCTTCCTCAAGGGACACGGGACCGAGAACGACTTCGTGATCGTCCCGGACCCGGAGAACGCCATCGATCTCTCCCCGGCCGCGGTCGCCGCCCTGTGCGACCGCCGCGCGGGCATCGGCGGCGACGGCGTGCTGCACGTCGTACGGTCCGCAGCGCACCCCGAGGTGAAGGATCTGGCGGCCGAGGCGGAGTGGTTCATGGACTACCGCAACGGCGACGGATCGATCGCCGAGATGTGCGGCAACGGCGTCCGCGTCTTCGCCCGCTACCTCCTGCACGCCGGTCATGTCACCGAGGGCGACCTCACCGTCGCCACCCGAGGGGGCGTGAAGAAGGTCCACATCGACAAGGACGGTGACGTCACGGTCGGCATGGGCAGCGCGCGCCTCCCCGAGGGCGACGTCACGGTGAGCGTCGGCGCGCACAGCTGGCCCGCGCGGAACGTGAACATGGGCAACCCGCACGCGGTCGCCTTCGTCGACGACCTCGCGGACGCCGGCGACCTGTACGCGGCGCCGCCCTTCAGCCCCGCCTCCGCCTACCCGGACGGGGTCAACGTCGAGTTCGTCGTCGACCGCGGCCCCCGGCACGTGGCGATGCGCGTCCATGAACGCGGCTCCGGCGAGACCCGCTCCTGCGGCACCGGCGCGTGCGCCGTCGCAGTGGCCACCGCCCGCCGCGACGGCGCCGACCCGTCCGTCACGGGCACCCCGGCGACGTACACCGTCGATGTGCCCGGCGGCACGCTCGTGATCACCGAACGGCCCGACGGCGAGATCGAGATGACCGGCCCCGCGGTGATCGTGGCCGAAGGTGAGATCGACGCCAAGTGGCTGGAAAGCGCGGCGCGTTGAGGTGTGCTAGGGCTTGAAATGGCGGCGTCCGGAGCGCGGGCGCCATCGTGATCCAAGTCCACCGTGCGTTCAGGGGTACGAATCCACGGCGCACCCCGGGTGGGGTGACTCGAAACCGTAAACCTCAGAACCTTCGCTCGAATGGGTGATCCGTTTCACGCTCGGCGAGAGGCGGTCGGACGGGCGTGGTGGGCTCGGTAGCATCAAGCACCGGCACGGACGGGGGAACGACACGATCCCCTGAGCCGCCGCACGCCATGGGGCACCCGTCCGCCGGTCCACGCAGCCGGAGGTGCCCATGAGCGCGGAGGCCACGAACCCCGCCGTATCGCCCGCCCCTGCGCCGCCACCAGCGCACCGCAGGAAGGGCCGACCCCGTATCGACCTGCGCCGTCTGGGCCGCGCCGCACTCCTGGGCCCGACGACCCGTGACCGGATGCCCGACGCGATCAGCCATCTCGCCGACGCGCACCGCGCCCACCACCCCGACGCCGATCTCGACCCGCTGCGCCGGGCGTACGTCCTCGCGGAGTCCTCGCACCGCGGTCAGATGCGCAAGAGCGGTGAGCCGTACATCACCCACCCGCTCGCCGTGACCCTGATCCTCGCCGAACTCGGCGCGGAGACAACGACCCTGACGGCCTCTCTGCTCCACGACACCGTCGAGGACACCGATGTGACCCTCGATCAGGTGCGCGAGGAGTTCGGCGAGGAGGTCTGCTACATCGTCGACGGCGTCACCAAGTTGGAGAAGGTCGACTACGGCGCCGCCGCCGAGCCCGAGACCTTCCGCAAGATGCTCGTCGCCACCGGCAACGACGTCCGGGTGATGTCGATCAAACTCGCCGACCGGCTGCACAACATGCGCACCCTCGGCGTGATGCGCCCCGAGAAGCAGGAACGCATCGCCAAGGTCACCCGCGACGTGCTGATCCCGCTCGCCGAACGGCTCGGCGTCCAGGCACTCAAGACCGAGCTGGAGGACCTCGTCTTCGCGATCCTCCACCCCGAGGAGTACAAGTACACCCGCGACCTCATCGCGGAGAACGCGGCGCGGGAGAGCGACCCGCTCGCCGAGATCTCCGAAGAGGTGCGGGGGGTCCTGCGCGAGGCCGGCATCCAGGCCGAAGTCCTCATAAGGCCACGGCACTTCGTCTCCATGCACCGGGTCTCCCGCAAACGCGGACAGCTGCGCGGCTCCGACTTCGGCAGACTCCTCGTCCTCGTCAACGAGGACGCCGACTGCTACGCGGTCCTCGGCGAACTCCACACCTGTCTCACCCCGGTGGTCTCGGAGTTCAAGGACTTCATCGCGGTACCGAAGTTCAACCTCTACCAGTCGCTGCACACGGCCGTCGCCCGCGGCGACGGCCAGGTCGCCGAAGTCCTCATCCGCACCCACCAGATGCACAAGGTCGCCGAGGCCGGCGTCGTCGCGCTCGGCAATCCGTACGCCGCCCCCGCCGAGGAGCAGACCGACGGCGACGGCGAGCGCGTCGACCCCACCCGCCCCGGCTGGCTCTCCCGTCTCCTCGACTGGCAGGAGGCGGCACCGGACGCGGACATGTTCTGGTCCACCCTGCGCGAGGACCTCGCCCAGGACCGCGAGATCACCGTGTTCCGGCCCGACGGGGGCACATTGGGGCTCCCCGAGGGCGCGAGTTGCGTGGACGCGGCGTACGCGCAGTACGGCGAGGACGCGCACGCCTGCATCGGCGCCCGCGTCAACGGCCGCCTGGCGACGCTGAGCACGGTCCTGAAGGACGGCGACACCGTCCAGCTCCTCATGGGCCAGGACCCGGCCTCCGAGCCCTCCAGGGAGTGGCTGGAGCACGCCCACACACCCGCCGCGCGCATCGCCATCCAGCGCTGGCTCGCCACCCACCCCTCGCCCGCCGCCGACGCCGAGCACGAGGAGCGCGACGGCGCGCGCAAGGACGAGACGCCCGCCCTGCGCCCCGCCCTCGACGAGCCCGCCGCCACCTCCGACACCGTCGGCGCCGTGGTCGTCGTCGACAGACCCGAGGCGACCGTACGACTCGCCGGCTGCTGTACGCCCGTCCCGCCCGACGAGGTCACCGGCTTCGCCGTCCGCGGGGGAGTGGTGACCGTGCACCGCGTCGAATGCGCCGCCGTGACCCGCATGAAGGGCCTGGGTCGCGCGGAGATCGACGTGCGCTGGGGGGACACCACCGAGTTCCGCGTCACCCTGGTCGCCGAGTCCTTCCAGCGGCCCCATCTGCTCGCCGACCTCACCGAGGCCATCGCCCTCGAAGGCGTCGACATCGTCACCGCCACCGTCGAACCCCCGACCCAGCAGCGCGTCCGCCACACCTACACGCTGCAACTCCCCGACGCCGCCCACCTCCCGGGCCTGATGCGGGCCATGCGGAACGTCCCGGGTGTGTACGACGTCGGCCGGGCCCAGCACCAGGCGGCGGCCACGCACTGAGCCGCGCGGGGCGGGCGGAGCGTCCCGGCGGACGGCGGGCCGCTCGTTCGGGTGGGACCACTGCGCGTCGGCGGCGCACGGCACGGGCGCGCTGGTAGCGGTGGTCCATGCCGCTCACCCCACGCACCGGGAGCCGCCGCGTCCAGGCCGCGCTCCTCGCCTCCGCCGTCTCCGTCTGCCTGATCGCCGCGAGCGCCCCCTCACCCGCCGAACCGCTCGGCGTCGGCGACCGGCTCTTCCCGCACCTCGGCAACCCGGGATACGACGTGGAGTCGTACGACCTCGCCTTCACCTATCCCGGCAGCAACCGCGCGCCGCTCACGGCCGTCACCACCATCGAGGCCCGGACGACCGCCCCGCTGGAACGGCTCAACCTCGACTTCACGCACGGGACGGTCGCCTCCGTGGAGGTCGACGGGGCGCCCGCCGCCTTCACCAGCGCGGGCGAGGACCTGGTGATCACGCCCCGGGCGCCGCTCCCCGAGGGCGGCCGGACGCGCATCACCGTGCGGCACACCAGCGACCCCGTGTACACGGGGGACGAGGAGGGCGGCTGGGTGCGGACCGCCGACGGGCTCGCGATGGCCAACCAGGCCGACGCGGCGCACGTGGTGTTCCCCTGCAACGACCACCCCTCCGACAAGGCCATGTTCACCGTCCGCGTCACCGTGCCCGACGGCTACACGGCCGTCTCCAACGGCCTCGCCACCGGCACGGACCGCGCCGCCGGCACCACCACCTGGACCTACCGCACCCGGCACCCCATGGCCACCGAACTGGCCCAGGTCTCCATCGGCCGCTCCGCCGTCCTCCACCGGACCGGACCGCACCGCCTGCCGGTGCGCGACGTCGTCCCCGCGAAGGACCGCGAGAAGCTCGAACCCTGGCTCGCGAAGACCCCCGCCCAGATCGAGTGGATGGAGGACAAGGTCGGCCGGTACCCCTTCGAGACGTACGGCGTGCTGATCGCCGAGGCGCAGACCGGCTTCGAGCTGGAGACCCAGACCCTCTCCCTCTTCGAGCGGGAACTCTTCGTCCGGCCCGAGTACCCCAGGTGGTACGTCGAGTCGATCATGGTGCACGAGCTGGCCCACCAGTGGTTCGGCAACAGCGTCAGCCCCCGCACCTGGTCCGACCTGTGGCTGAACGAGGGACACGCCACCTGGTACGAGGCCCTGTACGCCGAGGAGACCGCCGGCCGGACCGTCGAGGCGCGCATGAAGACCGCCTACGCCTCCTCCGACCGCTGGCGCGCCGCCGGGGGACCGCCGGCGGCACCGAAGAAGCCCCGCAACGGCCAGAAGATCGGCATCTTCCGCGCGAACGTCTACGACGGGGCCGCGCTCTTCCTCTACGCCCTGCGCGAGGAGATCGGCGCCCCCGCCTTCGCCCGGCTCCAGCGGGCCTGGGTCGCCGTCCACCGGGACGGCGTCGCCTCGACCGCCGACTTCCGGGCACTCGCCTCCCGGATCGCCGGACGCGACCTCGACGGCTTCTTCCACGCCTGGCTGTACGAGGTGCGGACGCCGCCGATGCCGGGGCACCCCGACTGGAAGTCCGCACCGGTGGAGGCCCCGGCCAAGCGGTAGCCGGGATCCACCCGGGTGTGGCCCCGGTGCGGACGGGGAAAAACCCGGGTGACGAGACGGGGCGTACCGTGCGACCATCTTCGAGTCGGCGGCGGGAATCTCCCGGGCGCCCCGGGCGTTGTCGCCAGTGACGGGTCGTGATCCGTCACCTTCGGATTCCTATCGACGTAAGGACCCAATGACCTCCTCTTCTTCCCCTTCCCAGGCCGCACAGAGCGCCTTCGCGCAGAACAACCCCGAGAACCTGCGGGCCGATGCCCTGATGGAAGAGGACGTCGCCTGGAGCTTCGAGATCGACGGAGAGCGGGACGGCGACCAGTTCGACCGCTCCGACCGCGCGGCCCTGCGCCGTGTCGCGGGCCTCTCCACCGAACTCGAAGACGTCACCGAGGTCGAGTACCGCCAGCTCCGCCTGGAGCGCGTCGTACTCGTCGGTGTCTGGACCACGGGAACCGCGCGGGATTCGGAGAACTCCCTCGCGGAGCTTGCCGCCCTCGCGGAGACCGCGGGCGCGCTCGTGCTGGACGGCGTGATCCAGCGCCGCGACAAGCCGGACGCGGCCACCTACATCGGCTCGGGCAAGGCCAACGAGCTGCGGGACATCGTCCTCGAATCGGGCGCGGACACCGTCATCTGCGACGGTGAGCTGAGCCCGGGGCAGCTCATCCACCTCGAAGACGTCGTCAAGGTCAAGGTCATCGACCGTACGGCCCTGATCCTCGACATCTTCGCCCAGCACGCCAAGTCCCGGGAGGGCAAGGCCCAGGTCGCGCTCGCGCAGATGCAGTACATGCTGCCGAGGCTGCGAGGCTGGGGTCAGTCGCTGTCCCGTCAGATGGGCGGCGGCAAGGGCGGCGGCCTCGCCACCCGTGGTCCCGGTGAGACCAAGATCGAGACGGACCGGCGGCGGATCCGCGAGAAGATGGCGAAGATGCGCCGGGAGATCGCGGAGATGAAGACCGGCCGCGAGATCAAGCGCCAGGAGCGCCGCAGGAACAAGGTGCCCTCGGTCGCCATCGCCGGTTACACCAACGCCGGCAAGTCCTCCCTGCTCAACCGCCTCACCGGCGCGGGCGTCCTGGTGGAGAACGCCCTGTTCGCGACCCTCGACCCGACCGTGCGCCGGGCCGAGACCCCGAGCGGGCGGCTGTACACGCTGGCGGACACCGTCGGCTTCGTACGCCATCTGCCGCACCACCTCGTCGAGGCGTTCCGCTCCACGATGGAGGAGGTCGGCGACTCCGACCTGATCGTGCACGTGGTCGACGGCTCGCACCCGGCGCCGGAGGAGCAGCTCGCCGCCGTGCGCGAGGTCATCCGTGACGTGGGCGCGACCGATGTGCCCGAGATCGTGGTGATCAACAAGGCGGACGCGGCCGACCCGCTGACGCTCCAGCGGCTGCTGCGGATCGAGAAGCGCTCCATCGCGGTCTCGGCCCGTACCGGCCAGGGCATCGACGAGTTGCTCGCGCTGATCGACAACGAACTGCCCCGCCCCTCGGTCGAGATCGAGGCGCTCGTGCCGTACACCCACGGCAAGCTCGTCGCCCGCGCCCACACCGACGGCGAGGTGATCTCCGAGGAGCACACCCCGGAGGGCACCCTGCTCAAGGCCCGGGTGCACGAGGAACTGGCGGCGGATCTGGCGCCGTACGTTCCGGCGGCGACGACGGCCTGACCGTCCAGTCGCGCAGGCGGCCCAGATGTACCCGAAGGCCCGCCCCCTCCGCCGAGGGGCGGGCCTTCGGTATGTGCGGGAGCACCGGCCGCTTGGTGCCCCCGCACACCCCCCGTCCGTCCCCCGCGCTACGCGGTCTTCTCCTTGATCTCGTAGCCGGGGGAGGTCTCCAGTTCGCTCTCGGCCATCGAGCGGGCGCGTCCGCCGTAGTAGGCGGCGATCAGTTCGCCGGGGCCGTAGGCGGGGTGCCCGGCGCGCGCCCTGTTCAGCCGGACGAGGATGTTCCACTCGTCGTGGCAGCCGAGGCTGTACGAGCCGCCCGCGCGCACGGTGTAGAAGCGGACGAACTCCTTGCGCCGGGCCTCCCACACCGCCGCGTCGTCCCGGTCGGTGAGATCCAGCGGGCGGCGGGCGCCGTCCGGGCCGGGGACGGTGCCGTAGTCGGTCCAGAAGTCGGGGTCGACGGCGTACTTGCGCGCGAAGTACGCCTCCACCGCGGCCACCAGCGCACCGCCGCCGCCCGAGTCGGCGCGGAAGAAGCCGTGCACGTCGTCGGGGCCGAGGAAGTAGAACGCGTCGAAGAGTCCGCCGAGCTGGAGCTTCTGACGCGAGGGCGGGTTGGGCACACCGGGCGGGCCGGTCGGGCCGGGCGGGTCCGTGAGGTAGTGGTCCTCGGCCAGGACCCGGGTCCACATCCGCATGTAGTCCCCGCCGGTCGGCCGGGCAGTCTTCATGAGCTGCTCCAGACTCAGCGTCCGGCCGGTCTCCCGGGCCAGTTCGACGATGTGCCGTGCGACCAGGCCGGTGCCCTCCTTCGACTCCAGCTGATACGCGGCCGGATTGACGACGAAGAACCGCTCGCCCCACTCGGACGCCAGCCGGCGGGTCACGAAGTTCGCGATCTCGGTGTTGGTCCGGAAGTGGCCGCCGCCCCGCGAGGTGATCGGGCAGCTCAGATAGACGACGATCCGGTCCTCGGCCTGGGCGCGGGCGATGTCCGACTGGATGAGGGCGACATGCTTCTCGAAGACGTCGAACCAGTCGCCCGTGTGCCACTCGAAGCGGATGGGCGGCCCGCCGGGGACCGGAACGCCGGTCTCGGTGGGCGCGACCGCGCCGGTGAACGGGGCCGATGTCCTTGCGGCGGTCGGCATCGTGGAGGCGGGCGTCGCCGAGGAGGGAGTCGCGGAGGCGGCAAGTCCCTCGGTGGTGGTGGTCAGGGTCGGGTTCTCGGGCATGGTGTCCGTCCTCAACTTCCCCAGCCGGTCGGGCCGAGCAGGTTGTTGTTGCGTACCTTGATCCGGTCCGGGACCGTCGCGTTGTAGGCGGCGACGAAGTCCACGCCCACCTCGTCCTCGGCCCCTGTCTCGTCCATCACGCGCAACACGGTGAACCAGGAGTTGAGCAGGCCGTCGAAGTGCACGATGCACCAGGTCAGTTCGACGGTCATCGCGTTCACCCAGGCGGCCAGATAGGCCTCCGTCCCGGTGCCCGGCACCTCCGCGAGCGGCCCCTTCGCGATGTTCTCCGCCGCCACGCCCCGCAGGACATCCCGCAGGTCGGCGAACTGCCGGTCGGTGACCGAGTGCGGGTCCCGCTGGATCGTCTCCGCCAGCCGCAGGCAGTGCTGTTGCGGCTCGGTGTAGAGGGGTTCGGTGACGCCCTCCCAGGTGAAGGTCCGGTCCTCCCAGTCCGGGTGCCCCGCCGAGTCCACCAGCCGCAGCAGCATCTCCTCGGCGTGCGCCGCCCGCCGCGCCGGGTCCACGTGGGGCAACTGGTCGCGCAGTACGCCGTAGCCGATGTAGCTGTGGTGGGTGAGGGAGTACCGGCTGCGGTTGAGCAGGCTCACCAGGTTGATGACCAGCTCCTTGGTCACCCGGTCCATGAAGCCGCCCTGCGGGAACAGGACGCTCTCCCCGTCCGGGTCGCCGGGGGGCCGGGGCGCGGGCGTGTACCGAGGGGCGTCGAAGATGAACGAGTTGGCGTACTCGACCTCGGTCAGCGCGAGGCCGGGCAGCCACGCCATCGTCCGGAACAGGTTGCTGGGGATGCCCCAGTCCCGGATCGATCTGTCGAACTCGGTACGGACCCTGGCCTCGGTCCGCCCGGCGGGCAGCACGGGCACACGGGACCCGGGGGCGGCGGGCGGGATCAGATCGGACATGGGGACATCACGCTCCTCTTCTCGGTTGTTCGGTGTCGGCCGTCAGCCGAACGGCGTCAGGCGGCCGTACCTGTCCGCCCAGTGCCCGGTCAGCCCCGGGAAGCGGTGCAGCACCTCGCGCACGGCCTCGCCGGACCGCGGCTTCATCTCCTGCGGGAGCCACAGGTAGCCACCCTGCTCCGGTGGGACCAGTCCGCGGACCAGGCTCCGGACGATCACCCGGTCGCGCCGGGAGTCCTCTCCCTCGCCCTCGGGCCGGTGCGGGTTCTGGGCCACGGCAGACGCGGCGCCCCGGGTGGAGATCTGGTCGACCTCCGGGACGAGCCGCCAGAGCTGCTGCGCCTGGTAACTGGTGACGGAACCGGCGAGGTTGGCCTCGATGCCGCGGTGGTGGCAGTAGTCGACGAAGAACCGGATGTCGTCGAGGCTGAGGATGCCCCGGCGCTTCAGACCGGTCGTCTCGTCCACGTCCAGGGAGTTGAAGTCGGTCATGTCCGGGCTGCGTTCGGTGGCGACCAGTCCGACCCGGGCGACCTTCAGCAGGACGCTGGTGTCGAGCATCATCGCGCCCGCGCCCGCCCGGACGGTCGCGTCGACCATGCGGGCGATCGCCTCGCGGTCGGTGCGGCGCGCGGAGGGGTCCGTGGTGATGCCGTAACGGGCGTGCGGGAACAGCTCGTTGAGGGCGACCGTGGTGTGCGGGGTGCCCTCGGGCAGGACGCCGTGGTCGATCAGCGACTCCAGGTCCACCTGGCCGGGGTCGGTGAACAGGAGCCTCCCGTCCTCGTCCCGCAGCGTCCCGGCCGCGTACTCGGTGAGGTCGAAGCCGTGCTCCGCGTCGGACTCGCAGGGGTGGAACTCGCGCAGGCCCACCAGTGCCTGGCGGATCGCGCGCACGGAGCGGCGCTCCTCCCAGAGATCGAGGTCCTGGGCGAACAGCACCGACATCACCTGGGTGTGCGAGAAGCCCTCGGTGCGCCGCAGGGTCTGCACGCACTCGCGCAGCACATCGGTGAGCAGGCCGGTCTCCATGCCGTCGAGGCCCACCTTCACGATGCCGCAGGGGTGCACCCGGGTCCCCATGGACACCGCCACCCCCAGCGCGGCCTGCGAGGCCTTGCCGGCGATCTCGTACGCGGACTTCTGGATCGCCGCCCCGGTGCCGGAACGGTCGTAGAGCAGCTGGTCCTCGCCGATGTTGGTGGACAGCTGGACCTCCAGATCGCGCCGGAAGCCGAGAACCGCGTCGCTGACCGCCATGATCTGCTGCGGCTTGATATTGCCGAGGGCGCTGCGGGGATCCTCGCTGTCGATGATTCTGCCGCCGCCGAGCACGGCTTCGCGGGCCTCTTGCGGATTGAAGACACTGACGAGCAGTTTGCGGTTCATCGTCCGGTCATCGGTCATGGGAAACCCCGGTATCGCATCGCGCGGACTCGTACTGATTTGCCATGTGCGGCCCATCGGCCGTCCCGTGCGGCGGCCGTTCATCAGCCGTCCGCGATGGCCATTCGAATGTCGCAGTACGGGGCGCGCGATGTCCAATAAATTCGTTGATAACCTCTGGGCATGGATGTGGATCTGCGCTTGCTGCGATCATTCGTCGCGGTCGCGGAAGAGCTTCACTTCACCCGCGCGGCGCAGCGCCTGCACATGACGCAGCCGGCGCTTTCCAAACAGATCGAACAACTGGAGCGAGGCCTGCGGCTGCCGTTGCTGAAGCGCTCCAGCCGTTCCGTGACCCTGACCGCCGCAGGCCGGGCGCTGCTGCCCGGAGTGCGCCGGATCCTGGCCGACTGGCAGGGCGTCCTCGGCGCGGCCCAGGAGGCGGCGGCGACGGAGGAGCGGACGCTGCGGGTCGGGTTCATCGCCAACGCGGCCAGCGAGCTGACCCCCCGGATCCTCGCGACCTTCGGCATGATCCGGCCGGACTGGCGCGTCGTGATGACCCAGGCGCCGTGGATCGACCCCACCGCCGGACTGGCGGGCGGCGACGTGGACGTGGCCCTGGTGAGGCTGCCGCTGCCGCACGGGCCGTCGAGCATCCGTACGCGTGTACTGCTGACCGAGGATCGCTGGGTCCTCATGGCGGCCGGGCATCCGCTGGCCAAGCAGGACGTGGTGCGCTTCGAACAACTGCTGGACGAGCCGTTCGTCGCCGTGCCCGTGGAGTCCGGGGTCTGGCGCGACTACTGGCTGGCGCTCGACCACCGGGACGGCCATCCCGTGGTCATCGGCGCGGAGGTGAACAGCACGGACGAGTGGATGGAGGCCATCGCCAACAACTTCGGCGTCTGCCTCACGGGCGCCTCGACCGCGCGCTTCTATCCCCGCCCCGGTGTGGTCTGCCTGCCGATCGACAAGATCACACCCACGGACGTCGCCGTGGCCTGGCGCGCGACCGACAACCGTGAGGTGGTCGCGGATTTCGTCACGGCCTGCGCGGAGACGGTCGCGGGGGCGGAGGCCGGGGCGACGGACGCGGGGTCGGGGTCGGGGTCGGGATTGGGGTCGGAGTCGGAGTCGGGGGCGGAGGGTGCGGGCGGGGCGGGGGATACGGGGGTCGATCCGTGAGTGTGCCGGAACTCCGGTAGTGAACCCGGAATGCGTCAGTCCGTCGAATTGGTTCTCGAATTCACGGTTTCGAATCCCTCGGTGCGAATGGCGCCGAATGGTTTCTCCTTAGTCGCTGGTTCCCGCTTCCCGCTTCCCGCTTCCCGCTTCCCGCTTCCCGGTCCCCGGTCCCTGGTCTCTGTTCCCCGGTCTTCAGCCCCAGCCGACTCGGCTCTACTCGACTCGTCGGCAAACATTCCATCCCGGCATGAACGAATCTATTGGACGCCGTCAGTTCGGCGTTGCGAGCATTCGGAAGAAAGGACCAGCCACCCGGCCGGGCCGCCATGGTCATCGGGCCATGGTCTCCGGCCGCCGCATCGCTGAAGGGTATTCACCGTGGTGAATCTCCGCGCGGCCATTGTCGGCTGCGGCCGTATCGCCTCCACCGACCACGCCGCCGCCCACACCGCCGACCCCCGCGTGCACCTGGTCGCGGTGGTCCACCCCGACCACGACCGAGCCCGGGCCCTGGCCCGCCGGTCGGGCGTACGTGAGGTCTTCACGTCCCTTGAGGAGATGCTCGCCACCACGGATGTGGACCTCGTCACCCTCTGCGCCCCGCCCCACCTGAACGCCCCGCTGGCGACGACCGCCCTCCGGGCCGGCTGCCACGTGCTCTGCGACCAGCCCGCCGCCACCGACTCCGCGGACCTGGCCCGGCTGACCGAGACCGCCACGGCCCACCACCGCGTCCTGACCTTCGCCTCCCCCTACCGCCACCTCACCGAGGCCCAGATGTCCCGCGCCCTCGTCGACGCGGGTGAGATCGGCGAGGTCCACGAGATCCAACTGATCGGGTCACACGGCGGCGAGGCGCCGGGTCGGGGCCGGCACCGGGGCTGGGGCTGGGAAGAGGTCGGCGGCGGATTCTTGGACCGCCCCCTCGCCGCCGACGCCCCGCCCGCCCCGTACGGGGCCTGCGACCCCCTCCCCGACATCGGCATTCACCTGCTCGACCTGGCCATGTGGATCACGGGCTTCCCCGAGGCCGTCGAGACGCTCTGGCCCACCCACGAGCTCTCGCCCGCTCACGAGCTCCGGCCCAACCACGAGCTCTGGCCTACTCACGAGCTCTGGCCCGCTCACGAGCTCCGGCCCGCCCATGAACGGGACCTCGGCCGAGGGGAGGGGACCGGCCGAGTCGGGGACGGGCACACCGCCCTCGTCCGCTGCCATGACGGGATGGCGCTCAGCCTCTCCACCTCGTACTCCGCCCACCCGGCGGACGAGGAGACCGTGCGGGTGCGGCTGCTGGGCGACCGGGGAGCGCTGGAGGTCTTCCCTCTGACGCTGTCCCACTCCAACCCGCCCGCCCCACGCCACACACGGCTGCCCCTGCCCGGCAAGCCCGGGGACCTGCGACTCGCCCACCGGAGACAGATCGCCGCGTTCGTCGACGCCTGTCTCGGCCGAGGCCCGGTGCCCGTGACCGCCGCC
Source organism: Streptomyces sp. NPDC001868 (assembly GCF_040297125.1). Lineage (NCBI taxonomy): Bacteria > Bacillati > Actinomycetota > Actinomycetes > Kitasatosporales > Streptomycetaceae > Streptomyces > Streptomyces sp. NPDC001868. Next base: position 87,616 of record NZ_JBEOYO010000002.1, read on the forward strand.
GAAGCCATCCACGTCCAGGACATCGTGGACCGGCTCCAGCGCTCGGCCCACGGCACCACCGTTCCCGGGCAGTCGGACGCCCGGGAGGCGGGGGCCGTCCATGGAAAGGCGGATGTCCGCGGACACCCAGGCGCCCGCACGACGACCCCCACCTCTGACGACGACTTCGCACAGGAGGCGAGCCGTGCCTGAGACCTCTCTCGCGCTCTTCGGCGGTGAGCCGGTGGCCGCCGACCCGCCCCGCTGGCCGCAGCGCGGGCCGCAGGAAGCCCGCATGCTGCGCGAAGTCCTCGACGACGGCCAGTGGTCGCTGCACGGCGGCACCCGCTGCACCCGCTTCGAGTCACGCTTCGCCGCCCTGCAGGGCATCGGCCGCGTCCTGACCGTCAGCAACGGCACCATCGCCCTCCAACTCGCCTGCGAGGCCCTGGGCCTGGGCCCCGGCGACGAGGTCATCGTCCCGGGCCTCACCCGGCCGGGGACGGCCGGCGCGGTCCTGGACGCGAACGCCGTACCCGTCCTCGTCGACGTGGACCCCGACACCTGGTGCCTGGACCCGGCCGCCGTGGAGGCCGCCATGACGGAACGGACCCGAGCGGTCGTCGCCGTCCACCTCTACGGGACGATGCCCGACCTCATGGCCCTGGCCGCCCTCGCCGCCCGATACGGTCTCGCACTGATCGAGGACTGCGCCCACGCGCCAGGCGCCCGCTGGGAGGGGTACGGCGCCGGCTCGGTCGGCACCCTGTCCTGCTTCGGCTTCGGGATGAGCAACACGCTCACCGCCGGCGAGGGCGGCTGCGTGGCCACCGCCGACCCCCTGCTCGCGGGCCGTCTGGCCGGCCTCCGCGACGGCGGACGCCCACCGGCGGGCTCACCGCCCGGCTGGCGGCCCCTCCAGGGCGGCAACCACCGGATGACGGAATGGCAGGCGGCGATCCTGCTCGCCCAGTGCGACCGGTTCGCGGAACAACGCCGACGCCGGGAGACGGTCACCCGCCGCTGGCGCGAGGCGGCGCTCGCCTCCGGCTTCCTGCGCCCCGCCCTGCTGCTTCCCCAGGTCGAGCGCCCACCCGGACACGCCCTGGCCCTGTCGTACATCCCCGACTCGCCTCTCCTGGGCGACATCCCCGTGGCGACCGTCCGCGCCGCCCTCGCCGCCGAACTCCGCGTCCCCGTCGAGCCCTGCTACCGCCCCCTCGACACCTCGCCCGCCTATCTGCCGCACAGCAAGCCCCGGCACCACCTCTCCCAGGAGTACTGGGAGGCCATCGACCCCCGCCGGGCCCGACTCCCGCACTGCGCCCGCCTGTACGACTCCTCCGTGATCCTTCCGCACACCGCGATGCTCCGCCCCGGCGCCGAGGAACACCTGCCCCAGGCACTCGACCGACTCGCCTGCCACGCCGGTCAACTGCGCGACTGGGCCGCCGGCCGGCCGAGAGCGGCAGTGTGACAGCCACCCTCCGCCGCGCTCACCGACCTCCGACGCTCTCCGCCACGCTCACCGACCGCCGTACGAGCTACTCATCTCGCCGTACAACGCCCTGGCCCCGTCGCCCAACCGCGGCCCCGCGAGCCAGGGTGTCGTCGGCCGGGCCGATCGACGTGTTCGACACGAGCCGGGGCTCGGTGCCGACCATGCGGAACCAAGCACCGCCGGACGAACCGCCGGTCATGGTGCACCCGATGCGGTACATCGTCGGTAGCAACGGATCGAGGGAGAGCCGCCCCGGCTTGTCCACGCACCGGAACATGGCCAGCCCGTTGTACGGCGGCGCGGCTGGGTAACCCCAGGCACCCACCGCCTGGGTCTCGGAGGCGGACGGCGCGGAGAAGTCCACATCCAGGGCCGTCCCGACGGTCTCCTCCAGGGACCTGTCGCCCGACTCGGGCCGCACACGCAGCACCGCGTAGTCGTACGGGGCACCGGCCCCACCCTCGTCCGAGCCGCCCGCGATCCACTCGTCCGAGGTCGCGGCCCGGTCCGCCCACCACTGGCCGAACGGTTCGCTCTCCTCGGCCGACGCGCCCCCGGCCAACTCCTCCGCGGACCTGCCGAGGTCGTTGTAGGCCGGGACGAGGACGATGTTGCGGATCCAGCCGCCTCCCGCGCCGGCGTGCGCACAATGCCCGGCGGTCCACACGAGGTTGGACTCCCCGGGATGGTTCACATCGGAGACGACCGTGCCCGACCAGGGGCACTGACGCCCCGGTCGGCGGAGGCGTCCCGCAACGAGACGGTCTTCCCCGGATCCTCGGCCCCGCGCATCCGCTCCGCGTCCCACAGGTTCTCGATCACCAGATTGACGAAGTCCCTCGCCCCACCGATCCACTTGTCCCGGTCCCAGTCCTTCCAGCTCCCGTCCCTCCAGTCGCCGACATCGATGCCGTGCTCCGCCATGTTGTCGGCGTGGACGTCGGGAATGCCGTCGCCGTCCCTGTCGCTGGCCCTGTCCGCGGTGCGGGACGCGGCGGTGCCGGGCGGCTTGTCGCCCGCGCTTCCGTCGCCCGAGTCACAGGCGGTCGCGGCCGGCGTGAGCGCCGCGACGAGCCCGGTGGCGGCGAATCCGGTGGCGGCGAGCAGGCGGTGCCGCCGATCTGAGAAACGCATGGTTCTCGACCCCCGTCGGAACCATCCGTGTGTCACGCCCACTATGCGGGCGCGCCGGGGGATCGGCGGAGGGCGCGCGACCTACCGATTCCACGCGCCCTCCCCAGCCGTCACCCAGTGCGCGGCGTCACTGCGACCCGAACTTGTCACTCACCGCCTGGTACACACCCTCGGCCTCCTTGCCCAGCCGCGGCCCGGCCAGCCAGCCCGCACTCACCGGTCCGATGGAGGTGTTGGACACCAGAGCCGGCGCACCGTCCGAACCGGTCGCCACCCAGCCACCACCGGACGAACCACCGGTCATGGTGCAGCCGATGCGGTACATCGTCGGGTCGGACTCGACGAGCGAGAGCCGCCCCGGCTTGTCCGTGCACTGGTACATCGTCTCGCCGTCGTACGGAGCTCCGGCCGGGTAGCCGGTCGCCGTGATGCTCTTCACCTGCGGTACGGCGGGCGCGTCGAAGTCCACCGGCAGGGCCGAACCGACCATCTCCTCCAGCGACTTGCCCCCACTGCCCTCCTCCGGCGTCACATGGATCACCGCGAAGTCGTACGGCGCTCCGTCCCCGCCCGTCTGACCGCCCTGCTCGATCCACTGGTCCGAGGTCTGCGCCCAGTCACCCCACCAGACGCCGTACGGAGCGACCTCCTGCTTGGTGGCCGTCTGCAGCTCCGACGCCGACAGACCGCTGTCGTTGTACGAGGGCACGAAGGCGATGTTGCGGTACCAGCCGCCCGACTTGCCGGCGTGCACACAGTGCCCGGCCGTCCACACCATGTTGGACTTGCCCGGGTTGGCCGGGTCCTGGACCACGGTCGCCGAGCAGACCATCGTGCCCTCGGGCGAGTCGAAGAACACCTTGCCCGCCTCGGCCGCGTTGGCGTGGTACTTCGCCGGCACCGCCTCGGCGTCGACGGACTCCGGCGTCGGGTCGGTCACGCCCTGGTCACCGGTGAGGTCGCTCTCGTCGACCTCCTTCTCGGGCTCCTCGGCGTCCCGCATCCGGTCCGGGTCCCACAGGTCCTTGATGATCGGGTTGACGTAGTCCTCGGCCTCGCGCAGCCAGTCGTCCTTGTCCCAGTTCTTCCAGGCCCCGCCCCGCCACTTGTCGAGGTCGATCCCGTGTTCCTTGAGCTTGTCCTTGAGGTCGTCCGGGATCTGGATCTTGCCGTCGCCCGAGCCGGCGCTGTCCTGCGCGGACGCCGACGCGTCGGCGCCCGCCGTGGTCTCACCCGAGCCGCACGCGGTGGCGGTCAACGACAGAACCGTCGCGAGACCGACCACGGCCAGAACGGGGGAGGTTCTACGGCGCGTGCTCCTCCCACGACGAGTGGCGAAGGGCGGTCGTATGGGTCGCATGGTCTGAACTCCCCCTGGGGCGTAAGAGAAATCTGTGCTGCCGAGCGGTTCGCGCACGGTTCCTCCGCGCGCCCACCGCCCCCTTGTACGTAGCCGACACGGCATTCGCGCGGCTCCGTACCTCTGCTTCTTCGTACGTAGGCGTCGTACGCGCGGCTTGGTACGGATCCGCCGCGCCGTGTCCTTCGGAACGGCACCACACACTATGCGGTCGTTGTGGGGGACATCCGAGGGAACGGCAACGGTTCCGTCACGGCAAGGATCTTCGCCTCACCCGCTTCCCCGTGCGAGCCGCGTCGTTGGTATGTGCGGGGGACCCGCCGGTGTTCGGCGACCCCTGCCAACTCGCCTCTGAGCAGCGGGAGGAAGTGCAGTCGTGGCGGTGACCGAGTCTACGGTGGCGCCGGTGGGCCGTGAGCCCGAGCGAGCGCGTTCGGGACACGAGGACGGATGGGCGCGCACACGACGGGAGCACGACGGGGCGCGCTCGGCGCACGAGGGGATCCTGCGGCGGCAGGCGGCCCGCGAGTCGGCGGCGCGCACCTACGCGCGCGCCCTGCCCATCGTGCCCGTCCGCGCACGCGGGCTGACCATCGAGGGCGCCGACGGCCGCCGTTACCTCGACTGTCTGTCCGGCGCGGGCACCCTCGCCCTCGGCCACAACCACCCGGTCGTCCTCGAAGCGATCCGCAAGGTGCTCGACTCCGGCGCTCCGCTGCACGTCCTCGACCTGGCCACCCCTGTCAAGGACGCCTTCACCACCGAACTGTTCCGCACCCTTCCGCCAGGGCTCGCGGACCGCGCGCGCGTCCAGTTCTGCGGACCCGCCGGCACCGACGCGGTCGAGGCCGCCTTCAAACTGGTCCGGGCGGCGACCGGACGCACCGGAATGCTCGCCTTCACCGGCGCCTACCACGGCATGACCGCCGGGGCCCTGGAAGCGTCCGGAGGCGCCTACGACGTACGGGTGGCACGTCTGCCGTATCCGCAGGACTACCGCTGTCCCTTCGGTATCGGCGGTGAACGCGGCGCCGAACTCGCCGCCCGCTGGACCGAGTCCGTCCTCGACGACGCCAAATCCGGCGTACCGCTGCCCGCCGGCATGATCCTCGAACCCGTCCAGGGCGAGGGCGGCGTCATCCCCGCCCCGGACGGCTGGCTGCGCCGCATGCGCGACATCACCACCTCCCGCTCGATCCCGCTGATCGCCGACGAGGTCCAGACGGGCGTGGGCCGCACCGGCCGCTTCTGGGCCGTCGAGCACAGTGGCGTCGTCCCCGATGTGATGGTCCTGTCCAAGGCCATCGGCGGCAGCCTCCCCCTGGCCGTCGTGGTCTACCGCGACGACCTCGACGTCTGGCGGCCCGGCGCCCACGCGGGCACCTTCCGCGGCAACCAGCTCGCCATGGCCGCCGGCACCGCCACCCTCGCCCACGTCCGCGAGAACGGCCTCGCCGAACGCGCCGCGACCCTGGGCGCCCGGATGCTCGCCCAACTCCGCGGCCTCACCGATCGGTTCACCTGCGTCGGCGACGTACGGGGACGGGGGCTGATGATCGGCATCGACATGGTCACCCCGGGCCCACCCTCTCCCTCCGACGCCACGGGCCCGCTCCCACCCGCTCCTTCCCTCGCCACCGAGGTTCAGCGCGAGTGCCTCCGACGTGGCCTGATCGTCGAACTCGGCGGCCGCCACGCCGGCGTCGTCCGCCTCCTCCCACCCCTCACGATCACCGACGAACAGACCGACGCCGTACTCGACCGCCTCACCGACGCGATCGCCTCGGTGGCGGCCACCGCCGAAACCCGAGAGCCGGTGAGCCCGACGCCCGAGGGAGCCGAAGGCCCCGGACGCATGCCCGGGGGCTGAGCACCGAGCCACCCCGGACGGCCACCCACCACGGCCCCCACCCCACCCACGAACCAGCCGCGCACCCCGGGCACCGACCCACCCGGCCACCGCCCGCACCCCCTTCGCACAGGTCCCCACCACGCCACCGCCCCGCACCCCTTACGCACCAGCCCCGCCCCCGCTCGACCGCACCCACCCGCGACTGCCCTCCCGCACGAGCAACCCCAGGAACCGCCTTGAAGCCGCCACCCGCCCCCGAGGCCCGCACCCACGAGCATGACCACGACTACGAGCACGACAACGCCACGGAACCCAGCACTCCCCGAGCCGCGAGCGCGCTGATGGCCGAGCCGCCTCCTGCCCCGGTGGCCCCATCGCCCCGCCAGCCCGAGCCGGAGCCCAGCGAGGCTGGCCGGAGTGCCCGTCCGGACGAGCAGGGGCCCAACCAGCCCGAACGGGCGCCCGATCTGGCTGAGCGTGTGCCGTGCCAGGCCGAGTCGGGGGCGGGCCAGCCTGACCCGGGGCCCGGTCCGGCTGAGCGTGTGTCCTGTCAGGCTGAGCCGGAGGCCGGCCAGCCCGAGCGGATTCCGTACCCCGCCAAGCCAGTCCCTCGCCAAGCCCCGCTCGCTCACCATCCGGCCGAGCCACCTCATGAGCGTGATCAGTCGGTCTCTGGCCGAGCCGCCGGAACCCGGACCACTGAGCCCCCGCCCGGCACCGCCACCGACGCCCTGCACCACCCCGACCCGCACACCGCGGCCCAGGCGGCAGCGGTCGAGAACCTGTTGCGCTGCTGGGTACGCGAACACAACCTCACCTCCCCCCACGACGGCACCCTCCACATCCCCCTCCCCACGACAGGCACGGCACTTCTCGCCCCGGTGCACTACTGGTCCCCCACCGGCTGGCACCGCTTCGGCCCGCCGCAGCTCACCGACACCCCCGCAGCCGCGCCCCCGGTCGACGCGGCCACGGTGGCGACCCTGCTGGCCAGGGAGGCGGCCGCGCGAGCCCCGCACGAGACAGCCACCCACGAGCCCCACCCCACACCGGCGCACCCCCTCGCGTCCCCCACCACCCGCCCAACGGATCACCTCGATCCGATGGCCCCACTCGACGACCCGGACCAGCCCCGCCGAGCCGGCCTCTGCGACCAGCCTGGCCAACCAGACGAACCCGACCGGCTCGACCAGCCCGACCAAGCCGGCTGCCTTGACCGACGCGACCAACGCGCGCCGGTCAGCCAAGGTGCCCCGCTCGCCCATCTCGACCTGGTCGGCAGAGTCACCGACTCCGCCCGCCGCGTCGCCATGTTCATCGCCGAGCGCCGAGCCGAACCCGCCGACACCCCGGACCGTTTCCTCGCCGCCGAGCAGGCCCTCGTCCTGGGCCATCCCCTGCACCCCACTCCGAAAAGCAGGGAGGGACTCTCCACAGCCGAAGCGCGGCTCTACTCACCGGAGTTGCGCGGCTCCTTTCCCTTGCACTGGCTGGCGATCGCACCCTCCGTCCTGTCGACCGACTCGGCATGGACCGAGCGCGGTCGTGTCATCCCCGCCGAACAGCTGACCGCACGGCTGGCCGGACCTGGGCTGCCGCTGCCGGAGGGCTACGCCGCCCTGCCGCTGCACCCCTGGCAGCTCCGCGAGGTCCGCCGCCGCCCGGCCGTCGCCGCTCTGCTCGACGCCGGTCTGCTCCGGGACCTGGGTCCGCACGGCGGCCCATGGCACCCCACCTCCTCCGTCCGCACCGTCCACCGCACCGGCACCCCCGCGATGCTGAAGCTCTCGCTGGGGCTACGCATCACCAACTCCCGTCGTGAGAACCTCCGCAAGGAACTCCACCGCGGTGTCGAGGTCCACCGTCTGTTGCGCACGGGCCTGGTCGAGCAGTGGCAGGCTGCCCACCCCGGGTTCGACATCGTCCGCGACCCGGCCTGGCTGGCGGTCACCGCACCGGACGGCGATCCCCTGCCCGGCTTGGACGTGGTGATCCGGCACAACCCATTCGGCCCGGCGGACGACGCGTGCTGTGTCGCGGGACTTGTGTCACCGAGGCCGTACGACAGTGGCGAGCGACGAGCGCACCACTGCGCAGACCCCCTCCGTGAGCTGCGGCGCCACACCGACGGCCAGGAGCCGGAGCACCCCGGCGGCCCCCTCCAGCTCCAGCTGGGTGGCGCCGCTCCCGATGAGCGCCTCACCATGCGATCGCGGCTCGCCGATGTCGTCACCCGCCTCGCCGGGCGCACCGGCCGTACCCGAGGCACCGTCGCCGTCGAGTGGTTTCTGCGCTATCTGGAACAGGTCGTGCGGCCCGTGCTGTGGCTGGACAGCGAGGCCGGCATCGCTCTCGAAGCGCACCAGCAGAACACGCTCGTCCTGCTGGACCCCGACGGCTGGCCCATCGGCGGCCGGTACCGCGACAACCAGGGCTACTACTTCCGCGCGTCCCGCCGCGCGGACCTCGAAGCCCGGCTGCCCGGCATCGGCGGGCACAGCGACACGTTCGTCTCCGACGAGGTCGCGGACGAGCGGTTCGCCTACTACCTCGGCATCAACAACGTGCTCGGTCTCATCGGCGCGTTCGGCTCCCAGCACCTCGGCGACGAGCGACTCCTGCTCGCCGCATTCCGCCGCTTCCTCACGGATGTGGCCACCGGCCCTGCCCGGCTGAACACGAACCTTGCGGCCCGGCTCCTCGACTCACCCGTCCTGCGCTGCAAGGCCAACCTCCTGACCCGCCTCCACGGCCTCGACGAACTCGTCGGCCCGGTCGACACCCAGTCCGTCTACGTCACCATCACCAACCCCCTTCATCGCTGACCAGCACCTTCGCCCCTGCTCACCCCACCCGTCCCCGTACTCAGGCTCCCTTCACCCCCGAGGAACATGACCCACCCGATCTCCTGAGAGGAGCGTCGCCGTGGCTCCCACCGACGCGAGCACCGACGCGAGCACCGACACCGGTACCGGCACTGCCTCGGACCCGACGAGCAATGAGGACACGCTCGAACTGCGCCTGCCCGACGACTTCCTCGCCCTCCTGTCCGAGGACCGCGACTCGTGCGGTAGCAGGAACGAGGCAGGACAGGAGACGCCCCCGGCCCATGGCGAGCTGCTCGACCACCTCGCCGACTGGGGGCCGGTCGTCACCCCGGCAGGCACCCTGCACCTCGTCCCCGTCCGCGTCGAACGGGAGCTCCCGCTGATCTCCCGCTGGATGAACGACTCGGCCGTGGCCTCCTACTGGAAGCTCGCCGGAGGCGAGGACGTGACCGCGCGCCACCTTCGGGCCCAGCTCGGCGGAGACGGCCGCAGCATGCCCTGCCTCGGTCTGCTGGACGGCACCCCGATGAGCTATTGGGAGATCTACCGGGCGGACCTCGACCCCATCGCCCGCCACTACCCCGCCCGCCCGCACGACACCGGCATCCACCTCCTCATCGGACCCGTGGCAGACCGGGGGCGGGGTCTCGGCTCCACCCTGCTCCGTGCCGTCGCCGATCTCGTCCTCGACAGAAGACCTTCCTGCGCCCGCGTCGTCGCGGAACCCGACCTTCGCAACTTTCCCTCCGTCTCCGCTTTCCTGAGCGCAGGCTTCCGGTTCTCCGCCGAGGTCGACCTGCCCGACAAGCGGGCCGCCCTCATGATCAGAGACCGGCTTCTGCGCGATCTGATGTAGATACCTCTAGCTCTGTGTGAATCCGTGTGGATCTGCTGCGGCGCCGTCGTATTTGGTACACCGCCCGCGCCGATCCGGTTCCCGATCGAGCCGACCCGATTTCCGGCTCCCGAGAATCCGTCCCTCCCGTCGAAGAGAACACCGTCTTGATCCCGCCCCGCAGGCCCCGCACGCCCCTCCCGCCCCATGCGTCCGCCTCGACCACCCGTTTGTCAGTGGTGCCCCGTAGGGTGGTCGCGCTATGACGAAGCCCTCACTCCACGAACTCCTGCACGCCGCCGTCGCCGCTGTCGGCGGTATGGAGCGCCCCGGCCAGGTGACCATGGCCGAAGCCGTCGCGGAGGCGATCGACGACGGCTCCCATCTGCTGGTCCAGGCGGGTACCGGCACCGGAAAGTCGCTCGGTTACCTGGTTCCCGCGCTCGCCCAGGGAGAGCGCGTCGTCGTGGCGACAGCGACCCTGGCGCTGCAGCGCCAGCTCGTGGAGCGCGACCTGCCGAGAACGGTCGACGCGCTGCATCCGCTGCTGCGCCGCCGCCCCGAGTTCGCGATGCTCAAGGGCCGGTCGAACTACCTGTGTCTGCACCGCCTGAACGAGGGCGTGCCACAGGACGAGGAGGAGGGACTCTTCGACCAGTTCGAGGCGGCCGCGCCCTCCAGCAAGCTGGGCCAGGACCTGCTGCGGCTGCGGGACTGGTCGCAGGAGACCGAGACCGGCGACCGGGACGACCTCACCCCGGGTGTGTCCGACCGCGCCTGGGCGCAGATCTCCGTGTCGTCCAGGGAGTGCCTGGGCGCCACCAAGTGCGCGTACGGCGCCGAGTGTTTCGCGGAGATGGCCCGGGAGCGGGCGAAGCTCTCCGAGGTGGTCGTCACCAACCACGCGCTGCTCGCGATCGACGCCATCGAGGGCGCGCCGGTGCTCCCGCAGCACGAGGTCCTGATCGTCGACGAGGCACATGAACTCGTCTCACGGGTGACCGGCGTGGCGACCGGCGAGCTCACCCCCGGCCAGGTCAACCGCGCCGTGAAGCGGGCGGCGAAGCTCGTGAACGAGAAGGTCGCCGACCAGCTCCAGACCGCCGCCGAGGGGTTCGAGCGCGTCATGGAGCTGGCTCTGCCGGGCCGCCTGGAGGAGGTCCCCGAGGACCTGGCGTACGTCCTCATGGCGCTGCGCGATGCCGCCCGTACGGTGATCTCGGCGATCGGCAGCACACGCGACAAGTCCGTCCAGGACGAGGACGCCGTCCGCAAGCAGGCGCTGGCGGCCGTGGAGAGCGTGCACGACGTGGCGGAGCGGATCAGCAACGGTTCCGAGTGGGACGTCGTCTGGTACGAACGTCACGACCGCTTCGGCGCGTCCCTGCGCGTCGCCCCCATGTCCGTGTCGGGTCTCCTCCGGGAGAAGCTCTTCGCGGACCGTTCCGTCACCCTGACCTCGGCCACGCTCAAGCTGGGCGGCGACTTCAACGGCGTGGGCGCGTCCCTGGGTCTGGCTCCGGAGGGCACCCAGGGGGACGACCTTCCACAGTGGAAGGGAGTGGACGTCGGATCGCCGTTCGACTACCCGAGACAGGGCATCCTCTACGTCGCCAAGCATCTGTCGCGTCCCGCGCGGGACGGCGACCGGACGGACATGCTGGACGAGCTGACAGAGCTGATCCAGGCGGCCGGCGGCCGGACGCTCGGCCTGTTCTCGTCCATGCGGGCCGCGCAGCTGGCGGCGGAGGAGCTGCGCATCCGGATCCCCGAGTACCCCATCCTGCTCCAGGGCGAGGAGACGCTCGGCGAGCTGATCAAGGGCTTCGCGGCCGACCCGAAGACCTGCCTCTTCGGCACGCTCTCGCTCTGGCAGGGCGTGGACGTGCCCGGCACCAGCTGTCAGCTGGTCGTCATGGACAAGATTCCGTTCCCGCGCCCCGACGACCCGTTGATGAGCGCCCGCCAGAAGGCCGTCGAGGAGGCGGGCGGCAACGGCTTCATGGCCGTCGCCGCCACCCACGCGGCCCTGCTGATGGCCCAGGGCGCCGGCCGCCTAGTACGCGCGCAGGGGGACCGTGGCGTGGTCGCCGTACTGGACCAGCGGCTGGCGACCGCGCGGTACGGCAGCTATCTGAAGGCGTCACTGCCCGACTTCTGGTACACGACGGACCGTAACCAGGTCCGTAAGTCGCTCGCCGCGATCGACAGCGCGGCGAAGGACCGAGAAGCGGAGAAGGCCGAGGACAAGGAAGAGGAAGCGGAGAAGGCAGAGGCATGACGAACGGCCGGTGGCCGTTGCCGGTTGGTGGGGGGGCCGGGCCCCGGGCGGTGCGCGGCAGAACCTC